>CAYXWE010000054.1:0-10616 GCA_964468145.1 uncultured Pleurocapsa sp. | reverse complement strand
CCCCCGAATTCGGGGGAGCAAGATTCAGATAAGTCCTCCAAGATTGGGGAAACATGGGGGCAGACAAAATAATTCTATCGACTAACCGAACAGTATTGCAACGCAATGCAGTAGAATTGTCTGTAATTTGAATTTATGGCTGGCTGCTGGCTGGTTTACTAGGAGGAATGCCTTCAATATTAATAATTCCCTGAATAATCGAACCGACTATGGGGGCAGCCACGGTAGAGCCATAGGTATGTTCGCCATGAGGTTCGTCAACTACCGCTAATACTGCATAACGGGGAGCTTCGACGGGAAAAATGCTGACAAAGCTGGTAATCTTAGCTGTTTCATCATAACCGCCTTCGGTAATTGCCTTTTGGGAAGTTCCTGTTTTTCCTGCAATACGATAGCCAGGGATTTTGGCTGCATAACCGCTACCGTCTTCTACGACGGTTTCCATCATCTCTAATACAGTAGTAGCAGTTTCAGGAGAAAAGACTTGTTTGCTATTAGATGGCTGAGAATAGTGTAAATATCCTTTGTAGTCCGATAAACCCTTAACTACGTGGGGAGTAATTAATTTACCCTGATTGGCGATCGCAGCATGAATTTGAATTAATTTAAGGGGTGTTAAAGAAAAACCTTGACCGAAAGCAGTTGTCGCTGGTTCAATTTCTCTAACACTGAACTCTACTTCGTTTTTTAGTCTACCCGTAGTGTATCCTGGGATATCAAAATCCACTCTGTCTTCGATGCCTAATTTTTGTAGATCGCGGTAGTAGTCTAGAGGATCGAGACGGCGCATTATTTTAATCATGCCCACATTACTAGAGTATTGCAAAATTTCGGGCAAGCTAAGTTCTCCCCTCGCACCTTTTTTCTCAAAGTCATGGTTGCGTACTACTGCATCCTTAATTTCTATTTCTCCCGTATCGTCAAAAGTATCGTGGGGAGAAATAACCCCCGCATCCAAAGCAAGAGCAATATTAATCGGTTTAAAAGTAGATCCTGGTTCGTAGAGATCCGTAACTGCCCAGTTTTTAAACACGCTGAAGTCGCTATACTTATAGTAGGTGTTGGGATCGTAAGTCGGTTCGGAGACCAAAGCTGCGATCGCACCATCGCGCACGTCCATCACGATCGCCGTACCTCGTTTTGCTTTATATGTTTTCATCTGCTTGTTTAGAGCATTGCGGGCAATTTGCTGCAGTCGCAGATCGATAGTTAGCTGCAGTCGCAGATCGTCAAAATTAAATAGCTTTTGCGATCGCTCTAAATCTCCTGGATGGAATATTGGTTTATTATTACTAAAGCTACGTTTCATCTTCCAGCTAATGGGCTTGCGCTCTAATAATTTATTTTGGGTGTACTCTACTCCTGCTTGAGGAGTGCGACTGCTATCTAGGTTCACGTATCCCGTTACTTCTGCTGCCATTTCTCGGTGGGGATAAAAGCGAGAATAATTTTGCTTGAGATCTAAACCATCGATCTTCATGGCTGCAATTTTATCTCTAGCTGATTCTGGTAACTCTCTTGACAGACGAATACCCCATTCCTGTTTTTTAAACAAAGCTAACAATTCTTCTGCAGTGCGATCGCCCATAATATCTGCTAGTTTGTCCGCGATTTCTTCTGGGGGTACGGGATCGGAGTTTCTTTTGAATAGATGGGGGTGAACGTAAAGGGTATAGGTAATACGATCTGTGGCTAAGACATTTTGCTCTCGATCTACAATCTGACGGCGAGGGATATAAAAATTTAGTTTAGTAGTCTGTTGATCTTCAGCAATTTGGGTTAATGTTTTCCCTTCGGGTGCTTGTTCGTAAACAATTACGGGATTAACCACCTGTAAGTAATAAAGCTTTGCAGCCAAACCTACTGTCCCGACAACCAAAACACCCCAAACAAAAAACAACCTTAATAATAAATGCTGTTGAGATTGTTTAAATTGTTTGAGTTTATTTCTTCGATTGACCCCTGTCTCGCTATTTTTTTGGGCTTGTCTGGGAAGTTTTAACTTAGACTTGGTCATTTCATTGAACATTTAGCATTTAGCATTTAGCATTCCCTTAGTAGATGCAATGACGAAAGAGGAAGAACGAATAACAAAAAACCATTAACTTTCTTTGGATTGTCAAAATTATTCATCCCCATAGGTCTAATAATTTTCAGGTACGATCGCTAACCCAAATTCAGTAACCTAAATTATCGTGCTTAATTTTAACTACTTCTCGATTGTTAGAAGGGTTTTTCAACTCAACTTCGGAATTGACTTTGGCGGGAGTAATAAATACTGCTGATTCTGGTTGAGAAATTGATAAATTGCGATCGCTTCGGGCATCTTGGCCAATTTGATATTTTATTTTTTCGTTGATAGCAATTAGTTGTCTTTCTTGACGTTGCAAATCTTCTAGGTTGCGGTATTCTTTACTCCATTGTTCGGGTATTTGTACTGTAGAGATATACAATCCCGTACTAGCCAACATTGAGGTTATCGCCAAAGTAAAAGAAGTTTTTTGTAGTGCAGATAGTAATTTTAGTTTTTGGGGCAGTCTATTTTGTTGGGGAAAACTACCCTGTTTGACTGCATTTTTTCTCTGGGGAGCAGTAGATTTTGACCCTTGGCGCGAAAGACTTGTAGAGTCTGCAAATTCTGGTTTGGGAGAATAATAGCGTTCGAAATCGGGCTGAGGGAGGGCAGACATAATAGTTATCTCCATTGGGAGCAGGAAGTCGTTGGGCGCATCATAGCTTATTTCTTAAAAAATGATAAGAGTAAAGAGAAAATATTCATAGTTACTTACAAAAAACTATAAAGTTTTAACAAAATAAATTGCAATGTTTTTGTAGCATAAAGAAGAATTAAATTATCTGTTTGTAAAATTAAGCGTGGAATTAAAACGAGCGATCGTTGCGTACAAAGCAGGGGATAAAAATAGCGAGAAATGGGCGCAAAAGTGCCTTCGCGAGTTAGAAACTCTCGGTTGCAAAGTGATGATAGGACCGAGCGGTTTTAAAGATAATCCTTACCCTGTGTTTTTATCATCTTCAACCATCAAAATAGACTTGGCTATAGTTTTGGGTGGAGATGGCACAATTTTGGCAGCAGCTAGAAACTTAGCTCCCCAGAATATTCCCATACTGGCAGTAAATGTTGGCGGACACTTGGGTTTTTTGACCGAGCCTTTTGAACTATTTCAGGATACTGAAGCAATTTGGCAGCGTTTGATTTGCGATCGCTATGCAGTTCAGAAACGGATGATGCTCCAGGCTCAATTATACGAGGGCGAGCCTGATGAATTGAAGCCAGTAGGAGATAAGTTTTACTGTCTCAATGAGATGTGTATTAAACCCGCTAGTATCGACCGTATGCCCACTTCGATTTTAGAATTGGAGGCAGATGGGCAGGCGGTAGATCAATATAGTGGGGATGGTTTACTGGTATCTACCCCTACAGGATCGACTGGCTATACGGTTTCTGCCAATGGTCCTATTTTGCACCCAGGAATGTGGGCGATCGCCATTACTCCGATCTGTCCTCTCTCTTTATCTGGTCGCCCTTTGGTACTACCTCCTGGCAGCATTGTGGGAGTGTATCCTATTCTAGACCGAGAACTAAACACAAAGCTGTGGACGGATGGGGCATTGGGAACGACTATTTGGCCTGGTCAAAGAGCGATTATCAAAATGGCAAATTGTCAGGCACACTTTATTATTTTGCGCGATAGCTACTCTTTTTATCAAACCCTGCGAGAAAAGCTGCAGTGGGCGGGAACTAGAGTACATTATGAGGATAACTAAAATTATCAATTATTAATTATTGATTATTAATCAATGCGGTGGACAAAACTTTCCAAAATACTCTGGGCAATGTTCGCGATCGTTGTAGTCTCGATCGCGAACATGGATTCGGGATTGACTCAATCAGAATATAATATCTTTCCTTATGATGCGACTTTTCAGAATCTTGATATCTATACCGATCCTGACATTCCTAGAGCGCCTGTAGTCGTTGATGGTAGAGAAATATTTTCTGTTGGCAAAGTTGACGGTAATTCTGCTGGAGAAAGAGCCAAGGCTATCGGCAAAGAGTTATTGAATGCAATCAACAGTGAAAATTTTGACAGAGTTGTGGTGGAAGAAAAAGAACGACTCCCCATACTATATTTAGACTTTAAAAAATCTCCGTCAGAAGAATTAGAAACTGGCATTACCGAAGATCGACGCTATTTATTTACCGTTACTCAAGAAGACACTATCGGTAGAAAGTCCAATCGCCAGACTGCAGTAGATCTAAAACAAGAAATCGAAGTGGCGATCGCTGATGCTAAAGAACAAAGAACCCCTAAATATATCCAGCGTCAGCTAATTCTTACGGGAGTCTTGTTGTTACTCGCCGTCTTTGGTACGAGACTCCTCCAACAACTGCAAACTTATCCCCTCAGAAAAGCCATTCAAAAAGTTATTCCTGGTTTACCCAGTAATACTAGTTCTCAACCTTCCAATCTAACTACTTTATTTCGTTTTAAACTAGGTTTTGCCCAATTTGCCCTTTGGATGGTAACAACCTTTATTGTCTTTCGTCTCTTCCCTTGGACGAGACACTGGCTGTATTTGCTCTATAGTCTGATTATCCTCACCTTTAATAAATCAATATTCAGCTTTGGTGGCGATGATTTTTCCATTATTCAACTATTACTTTTTATCGGCTTGCTGATTGCCTCAATCGCAGGCAGTAACTATGTAGCGGAGTTACTCCGTGCCAACGTTTTGCAAGCCACCAGAATGACCAGAGGTTCGCAAGAAATTATTTCGATTGTGACTAAATACGGTCTAATTTGCTTGGCAGTAGTAATTTTGCTTCAGGCTTACGGTTTAAATCTTAGTTCTTTAGCACTTATTGGTAGTGCCTTGGGTGTAGGTATTGGTTTTGGCTTACAAGATATTGCCCGTAACTTCGCTAGCGGAATCGTGTTGCTATTTGAACGTTCGATTCAGGTAGGAGACTTTATTCAAGTCGGCGATCATTTAGGGGTAGTAGAAGAAGTCCGCACCCGTAGTATTGTTCTCAAGACTCTCGATCGCATTTCGATCATCGTGCCTAATTCCCGCTTTCTTAGTGAAGAAGTAATCAACTGGAATCATCGCCGAAGCGTTTCGCGGATACACCTACCCGTAGGAGTCGCTTATGGATCGGATGTCGCTAAGGTCAAATCCGCTTTGTTGCAGGCAGCAGAAGAACATTTAGAAGTATTACGCAATCCACCCCCCCAAGTCTTTTTTACAGGATTTGGAGATAGTTCCCTCGATTTTGAACTACTGATCTGGACATCCGATCCCAGTCGTCAAGCACCCTTGAAAAGCGATCTTTGCTTTCGTATTGAAGAAATTTTTCGCGAACAACAAATTGATATTCCCTTTCCTCAAAGAGATATCAATCTTGAATCCGAAGGTTTACCGATTAAACTCGCACCGCAATTGGAAGGACATTTACTCTATTTGTTAAAAGGTTTAGTTTCTCAGCAATATGGCAATAATACTAATGTTTATAACAAACAACCGAGAAGCAAAGGAACTAATAGCTCTTCGAGCAATTTCCCTAAAAAACCATAGGTTTTACTCATGACCAACATAATTAATAAGAGCGCGGGTTCGGGCGGAAACTTGCTCTCGTCGGTACAAGTACTCGTCGGTCAACAGCTTGGGGAAACCCCAGGCTGACGAGTCGTCATCCTGCATCAAAAAGACTCATTAATTACGAATTGGAGCGTAGCGACTTGACTGGTGAAAGTACGGTTATTTCTAACTGTAGCTAGAACAAAAACTAAATAAATCGCTGTAAGATCGATACTAAAGATAGCAAAAGGTATTTTGATGGACAAGATTCAACAGCTAAAAAACCTCAAAAAAATTCGTAAAATAGCTAGACTTTTGGACAGTGCTATTGGAATTCCAGGTACTAAAATACGCTTTGGAATTGAACCAATACTAGGGTTAATCCCTGGCGGTGGCGATTTAATTACCGCCCTTATCTCTGCCTATACAATTTATCTTGCCTCTAGTTTTGGATTAGAAAAAGCAGAAATATTCAAAATGATAAGAAACGTAGCGATCGATACTGCTATTGGTTCTGTTCCCATTGTTGGCGATCTTTTTGATGCTTACTTTAAATCTAATATTCGTAATTTAGAAATACTAGAAGAACATATTGCTAAAACTGAACTGGAAACAGAAACAGAACCAAATCTAGAACGACAAAAAGAAGTAACTGTTTCAGTTAATCGAGCAAAATAATTTTTTAAATATATCGTCTGAAAGATGATTATTATTAATATTTATGCGAGCATGGCAGCGATAATTAAAATAAATCTGTAAATATGCTCCAGGGAATAGAACTGATTAACTGTGCCAAAGCCAATGCCAAACAAGGATCGGCAATCGCAGCAAAACTTTGTGGTTATGATGAAAATATCGGCTTGTTCGTCGAAAACTTAAACAAATCCTGCCAACAAATTGGCGTTGATATTAACGAATTAAACGATCTAATCACCGACCAACAAATAGCAAAAGAAAGTAGAAACTTTATCGAAGTATCTCCCGATACCAATAAAGATCTTTAATCTAAATAATAGCGATCGCAAGCAGCGTTGCTCGACTAGAGCAACGCTCATAAAATAAACTCAATAATTTATTATTTTAATCGACAAATTACCCCCAATTTGTATTGCTGACGTAATTATTATTGCCGTTGCTATTCTTGCCATTACTGTTTTTGCCGTTACTATTTTCCCTTGTATCCCGACTGGGTATATCGTCTTGATAGCGGTCTTGATTGTAAAAATAGAGCGTGCGTATAGGATAAGGAATGCCGATCTCAGCAGCATCCAAAGCTTTTTTAATGGCTAAAATAGCTCTAGTTTGTACTTGTCTGACTTGAGGCTGTCGGGAGGGTGTCCAATAGCGCACGATAAAATCAATTGAGCTATCGCCAAAAGCAACTAAGTCTATTTCTGGTCGTTTGCTGTCCAAAACCCCGTCTACCCCTTCAATAGTCTTTTGTAAGATATTTTTGGCTTCGGGCAGAGAAGTATTGTAATCTACCCCTACCGCTAAATCTGTCCGACGTTCTTCAAAAGCAGTTCTAACTCTCACTGGACTAGTGAATACCTCCGAGTTAGGCATGAGTACCCGCTCGCCATCATAAGTACGAAGCTTGGTCGTGCGAATATCTATTTTTTCTACCGTCCCTTCATACTCACCAATGATAATTTGATCGTCGATGCGGAATGGTCTTTGAATCAAGATTAAAATTCCCGACAAAAAGTTTTTAAAGATGTCTTGAAACGCAAAACCAACAGCTACCGAACCCAATCCTAAGGTAGCGACAATATCGCCCAGGTGTAAACTAGGGAAGGCAAGTATGGAAGCCAAAACAATACCCACAATCCAAGTACTGATGTTGGCAGCTTTGCAAAGTAATTGCTGTAATGATTTACTTTCTAAAGTTTTTAAACCTACTTTTCTGGCAATATTCCTAGTAAACTCGGCAGCATAGCGAGTTAGCATAATAATTACCAGTGCCATGAAGATTCCTGGTAATATCTTGACAGCAGTAGCCAGCAAATCTTTTAAGCTGTTGATTACTGTATCTATCACTTGATTCATATAAAAGAAAAGAAGCTATTGTTATTGAGTATCTAAATTTAACTATTGTTTTATTCTTTGGCAATTACCCATACTGCATGAATTATGCCTGGCAGATATCCCAACAAAGTTAGCAAGATATTAATCAATAACTGCTTACTGATACCTGTTTGTAGAAAAACGCCTAGAGGTGGTAAGAAGACGGCGCAAATAATTCTAATTAGATCCATGTTTTTATTGAATTTATTATTTATTGATTTAGTTTTAGAAAAACTAAAATTGTTTCTATACTAATCGAGAATAATCTATGGTTGTTGATTGGTATAAAATATAATGGAGGTTGACAATACTTCAAAAATATCAAATAGTAGCAAATTAAGAATCTAACTAAGGTAATAAAAATTTTAAATAATTTATCGTTCGCGATCTACCTTTTGGCAGACATAAGTAAGTAGGCAGAATGACTATAAGTTTATATTTAGATAAATGGCGATCGCTCGTCTTCGCCCATCAATAATAGCTTTCATAGACCTATGGGCATAAGTCTAAGTCCTGAGTCGTCATAAGTTTTTGACATATCCCTCTTCTGTCAGTTTCCGAAATTAATAAGTAGGAGAAACAAACTATTAATCTCTCGAAAATCAGTAAATCTATAATCACTCCACCCTAACTCTTGTTTACATTGTCTAAATCCGTATTCAAGCCTGGTTCTTAGTCCATATAAGTTGCCTAAAGTTTTTTTCATTTTGCTTCTAGTTTCTTGAAGATTAGTCACGATTGTCACCAGAAGAAGAAAAAGAGCTAACAGAACACATTGATGCGATCGCCAAAATTTTCTACAGGCAAGTTCAACCAGAACAAGTAAAAACTTTAGCCCAAATAGAGGAGACGGTAAGAAAGCAAACACTTGAGCATATTAGCCCACGAATTGGATTTTTTTTATCCAGCAAACTACCCGAACAAGGGCAGGCATTTTTTCCCTCTTTTCGCGATCGCCTTGATTGTAGCTAATGAGTGTCTTAACTTAACCCCGTATTTCTCTCGGGGTCACGCTTCGGCTTGGTTTCGCGACTACATCTCTGACGG
The DNA here is from genome assembly GCA_964468145.1 of uncultured Pleurocapsa sp. Classification (GTDB taxonomy): domain Bacteria; phylum Cyanobacteriota; class Cyanobacteriia; order Cyanobacteriales; family Xenococcaceae; genus Waterburya. The sequence goes on along the minus strand of CAYXWE010000054.1, from coordinate 1,901 downwards.
AGCCTGAAGCCGTGGGGTCGCCCTCACTAGTAACATAAGACAAAGAACTATTAAATAAATGATACCCGATCTCCCGATCGCTGTGCGTCTAATATTGCCTAAGCCATTTGTTCGGGTTGACTGGCACGTACCAGCAAACCCGTATCGGCGATCGCTTTGCAGACTCCTCCAATATCGGTGGAAACAATAGTTGCACTAATATTTATCAAATTTTAAACAATATTAATTTGAGATAACGATTGACTAGTTATCTAAACATATCTATCTGAAGATTGATTAATCGAATATTGAATATTTACTACGTTATGCAGGAAGCTGATATAGCGTCTACTGCGATTTTTCCCACTAGAGGTTAGCCTCAGCTTGCATACACCTCGTTGGGGTTGCTTCTTACCAGGAATTTTTGCGGTATGCGCTCTACCTTGCTGAGAGTAGCCTTATTGGGGTGTTTGTCTATTTTACGATCGCCCGAATGAGAGTACAGCTAGAAGCTAAAGCGCAGCCCTTTATTGATGGTATTTATTTTTAGGAATCGAACCAGGATTGCGTACTGCAGGTGATTGCTTGAGAGTAATAATCGCACCAGTTTGATTAGTTTTGAAAGTAGAATCAAACAAAATATCTTCTACTTCCACATTTAGTATTTCTTCTACTAATATTTTTAGTTTAATTTTTATCGATTCGTTGATCGCTGCGTTTAGTTTTTTAGCAGTATCATTATCCTCTTCAGTATTAACTAAAGTTTTTTCTACTGCCGTTAGGGCATCTTCAATGATAATCGCCAGTCTGTTACCAAAAAGCTGAGAAGTAACCTTTCGTGGAGAATGTTCTAGTTGCTGACGATATAATTTTTGGACTTTTTGTGAAATATCTCTTTCTAATTGCCCGCTAGTCGGTAGATTTTTGCTCATTGTTCTTTTTTTAAGATAGACCATTGGTAACAAGCTATTTTCGTCTCTTTTTGGGTTGCTACTAATGATGAGTAGATATTCTGCAGTTGAAACTCAATCAATACAAAGTAATATTAATTTATCCTTAAGAATTGTATCACTAGTCTAAAGTTATATGTATTTGAATAGGTCAAAAGACATAAGTCCTATGCAGGATGACACTAATACCAAATCCGACCGACATAAGTTATTTATTTAGATTGACTGAGAGACTAGAAAACTAGAGGAGCAATCGATCTTCAATACCGCTTTATTTCAAGTAACCTAGTAGACTAGGGCTTAAATAAGCTATCCATTAAGCAGTTAAAGCTTTACCTTTGTAAGTCCATTGAAAAGGTATTGCCATCTTGTCGTTATAGTAAGTGAGAAAATCCAAAATCTTAACCGCTAAATCTCCTTTGCTAGTAAAGCTGCTACGCTTGAGAAGCTTACGCATGAAGATGCTAAACCAAATCGTAACCATTCACTCCCCCCTCTGAAAAAAAGAGCAAATAGAACCTAATAATATAGAACCTAATAATTTAGAGTGTGGCAAATTGCTGTAAGCTATGGACTATGGCAAACTTGAATAAAGAAGATTTGGTTCAAATGAATCGAAGCTACTTCCAATCCTTATCCAAAGAGAGATTAGTAGAAGTAGCAGATAACTTCCATCTTCTAGCAGCAGAACAGTGATCAAAAATCAACTCCAATTCAGAGAATAGCTCTCAACCGCCATCGAGTGATAATCTTTAAAAAGCAGCAAAAATCAAACAAGTTAGCCCAAAAAAGTGACTTTTATAAGCAACAGAAACCCGAGTCAAAACCGAAAAGAAAACCAGGAAGAGAAAAAGGATCAAAGGGTTTTGGGCGCAGTCAAATATTGAAAGTAGATGAAATAATTCCTCATTATCCCTATCGATGTAGTGCTTGTAACCAGTCAAAGCTGGTCAAGAACTCGACTCCTTATAT
>CAYXWE010000053.1:0-10642 GCA_964468145.1 uncultured Pleurocapsa sp. | reverse complement strand
GATAGCGACGGTAGAAGGTACTGTTATAACCAGATAATACTCCAGCCCACCAAGCAATGGTATCGTTTAATTTATTGTTAGCAAAGGCGGTGCGGTGACAGCATTCATGAACTACGGCAAACATGGCTGCCAAACTAAAACCATAGACAATTAAAGCGGGTAGCTTCAACCACCAATTATCTAGACTCAACCACGAGTAACTACTCCCAACCATAATGGCTAGATGTCCCATCAATCTAATGATTCCTCGAATATTAGAACGAGTATTTAGAATTTTTAAAACTGAAGGTTCTAGAATTTGTTTGGGTTTGGCTGTCGTACCTTGAGTCATGGCGATCGTTTTCGAGCTTGTAATTACAAGTTAGAGACTATTGAATTTTAGCAACTTGTTACGATCGGTTTGTCGGCTTTATTACCAATTTGTCCAATTTGGCAAAATCTTCCCCGCAAACACTGCATCTAGCTATTTTTCTTGGAGATCGCTTTTGTTATTGGGTCGCGATCGCAATTCTTTAGTTATAGCGATCGCATCTTCGACACGATGGAGAATGGCACTTTCGGTAATTTCAAATTTTAAGAAAGAGGGATCGATACTGGTTTCGTGCAAGACGCGATCGATATCAGCCAACAAGTTAGGAGAAGCGAATTGATGTGTAGATAGATTGACGATCATGGTTAAAGAACTCCAGCCTTGGGAGTGCCAAATTTGGAGTTGTTGGCAAGCTTGACGCAAAATCATGATTCCTGCAGGATCGATTATTTTAAATTCTTTAGTTGAGGGGTTATAAAGAATATTACTGGGATTGATATTTCTGTGGATTATATTGGCATCATGAATTACGGCGATCGCATCAACGAGTTGAATGCTAATACTCAGGATTTGGGTTAAAGAAAAAGGTTTTTCTTTAATGAGACTTTTGAGAGAACTGCCCTGAAAATTTTCTAATACTATTGCCGATCCATATTCGTGAGATACCAAATCATAGGCTTTAATAATTCCAGCATGATTTAAAGATTTGATGATTTGATATTCCTGCTTCTGGTAGTTTATTGCTTGAGGACTGAGATAATCTTGTTTAGTCAGCTTGATTATTACAGGCAAGTTGTCTTGAGTTATTTGTTTTGACCAAATATCTAAAGCATGAGATTGAGAATCATCAGCATCTAGCACATTAGCCAAAATCTTTTTAGTTTTTTCGACTTGCGATCGCATAGCCAAAATTACATAAATTAATTCGGCTACCGAGGTTTTGTCCGATACTCTTTTTTCTGTAATGCGAACATGACCCCCAGAAGGTTTGTTTAGGTATATATTTTGTGCTAACTACAGTCCGTAAAATTTCATAATTAATAGTGGAGTTACGATCGCCATAATAAAATTCAATGGCGCACCCACGCGGAAAAAGTCGCTAAATTTATATCCTCCAGGACTATACACCATAGTATTTGTTTGATACCCAATGGGAGTCATAAAGCTATTAGATGCTGCAAAGGTGACAGCAAACATCATTGCAATGGGATTGAGATTGAGAGACTCAGCAACTTTTGCAGCAATAGGAATTAATAAAACCACCGAAGCGTTGTTTGAAAGTATTTCTGTCAATAGAGAAGTAACCACAAAAAAGAATAACAAAATCCAATAGCCACTAAAATTACCACCTACCACCATCAAATTATCCGCCAGCCATTTAGTCGCCCCAGAGTTTTCCATTGCCGTACCCAAAGGAATTAACCCCGCCAAGAGAAAAATTACATCCCACCTTACCGCGCCGTATAGTTCCCCTGGTTTGAGAGTTCCAGTGACGATCGTCAACACTACGCCAATTAAAGCACTAACCAAAATTGGCAAAATATCAAAAGCAGCCAGCAAAATAACTCCTAAAACAATCCCCACCGCCAACCAAGCTTTGTCACGGCGGATCGCTTCTGGCTCTTTTTGTTCGATTACCAGTAATTCCCTAGTGGTTTGTAAGCCAATCAAGCTCTGTTTCGACCCCTGGACTAATAATAAATCCCCAAACCGCAAACGAACTCGATCTAATCTGTCTCTAATTAATTCTTCCCCGCGACGAATGGCTAACACTGTCAGGTTATATCTTTGGCGAAATCTCAAATCTTTGAGGGTAGTACCAATTAAACGAGAATTAGACAGAATCAATACTTCTGCTATACCTTCATTAGTCGAACTAAGCTCTGTTTCTAAGCTTTGTTGATTAAACTTAAGATCGGGTAAGATACCCAAACCCTGTTCGGTACGAATTTGCAGCACGTCTTCGGGTTTCCCCCGCACCATTAAAATATCGTCCGCACAAATCGGACGACTGGCAATAGGTTGGGGCAAACGTTCTCCATCGCGAATAATTTCTAGCACATCAACAGCAGAGTCTCGTCGCAGTTGAGCAGAGCGTAAAGTTTTACCAATTACTTTAGAGTCGCCTTTAACAATCGCTTCGGTCACATAATCTGATAAACCATAATCTTCAGACACGCGATCGCTATTTAAGTCTTTACGGTTGGGCAATAGTCGAGGGGCAACAAACACCAGATACAACAAACCAATTAAAAAAGTTACAATACCCAACTTAGTAAATTGAAACAAACTAAATTCTCCGTAACCCAAATCTTTAGCGATACCACTGGCCAAAATATTAGTTGAAGTCCCAATTAAGGTAATCATGCCCCCCAAAATAGTCACGAAAGATAGGGGCATTAGCAGTTTGGAAGGAGAGATACCCCTTTTTTTGCACCAATCTTCAATAATGGGGAGAAAGATCGCCACTACCGCCGTGTTATTGATAAATCCTGAGATTGGGCCGACGAGTAAACCCATAACCAAGATCTGACGGGTAACACTTTTGCCCCCCCACCTCAGCAATAGATCGCGAAAAATTTGGATTACTCCAGTACGAGTGATTCCCGCACTAAGGATAAACATTGCCATCACCGTAATCGTAGCAGAATTACCAAACCCCGCTATGCCTTCATCGGGAGTAACTAACCCCAACACAATTAAAACCACCGCCACGCAAAGAGCAGTAATATCTACAGGCAACCATTCGGTAATAAAGCATACTAGGGCAGCAACTACTACCCCCAAGGTTAAAAATATAGTCATAGATAAAATTAATTATGGGCTGAGGTCTAATTTCTTCTACCCAAAATTTCTCTTAAGCTTTTTATTCCTACAGCATAAGCAACAAGCAAAACAATGATGCTTAAATTTCCTAGCAGCAGTAAAGATTCAAAATTAAATAGAGTCTTATTCAGATTTTTGATGACATTGATGCGATCGCATAATCTGATAAACATTATTAGCCAACTTAGATTGAAAGCAACCGATAGTATCAGCATACTAGCTAAAAAGTTGACGAAATTATTATTTTTTGTACCGAGCGATGATTTAGATATACTAAATTTATCCATAGGTTTTGTTTATAAATTCAACAACTGAATTCAAAATTAAATTCAAACTTTTCTCGGTATTGCTCTTCTTTTACGCTTCTGCTCTACAGGAAAAAGTTTAGTGAGAAGCAATATATTGAAAGCAATAAAAATAACAAGAGGTAACTGGAATAATAAAGCTATAACCATGGTGGGGGGAATCCTTTAAAACTCGAAATTTCAGATATCCGTAAAACGATTTTTCCTCGTTCGGGGCATTAGACCTATGCGCACAAATATTTTTTAGGATCGTTCATTAATAGTTTTTTGTCATTCGCTATTGGTCATTTGTCTAAAACTAGACTCAGTTAATAATTTATGCACATAAGTCTATTCAATAAATTACTCAATATTCGCGAGTTTAATGTTTAATGTTTAGTCTTGAGTTGACATAAGTTTTTAACAAATAACAAATAACAAATAACAAATAATTTTTCACAACTGAACCGAGGATTGCTATAGGATAAGTTAGACTATCCCAAAACTAAGTTCATGCTTCGATCGCCTGAATTGAATAATTCAATGATTTATGTAGCAACTCTAGATTTTGTTGTCCCATTTGCTCCTGGTAAAATTCATCTAGTTGCTGCGCCACATTATCCCAGGTAAATAACTCATAAACCCTTTCTTTAGCGGATACGCTCATTTCCGAACGCAATTGTGGTTTAGTAATCAGGCGAGAAATAGCTCTGGCTAACAAAAACGAATTTTGAGAGGCAAACAATAGACCGCTTTTTTGGTTTTCCACTACATACTTTAAGCCTCCTAAATTGGAAGCAATTACGGGAGTACCGCTTGCCATGGCATCCATAGCTACCATCCCCGAAGGATTGTAATGGCTAGGAACAACGCAGACATCCGCAGCAGCATGGTAAATAGCTATTTCTTCTCGGCTCAATCCTGAAACAAAAGTGGTGATGTTATCAATTCCTGTATCCCAAACTAGCTGCTCGATTCTTTTTTGCTCTATGATATTGGTCGTAGAAGAGTTATTAATTAAAGTCAGACGAATATCAGCCAAGCTATGTAATTGGGGTTTACTAATTGCTTTGATCAAGGTTTCAACTCCCCTGTCGCGACCAAATCCATCAACATACAGTATGTTAAATACGTCTGGTTCGACTTGCAATTTTTGCCTTGCTTCAATTTTAGATATCGAGCCGAATAAGTTAATATCCGTACCGCCAGGGATAATTTCTATATTCCCCTTATCCGAAACCAAATCTTGGAGATAATCTCTTTGCTGGGGACAGGTGGCAATACTTAAATCTGCTGTTTCCAAACAAGCTTTTTCGATTTTTAGACGATTCTTGGTCAAATTATCAATTTCTCTCTCTCCAATATATTTAACTGCCCCCAATGAATGATAAGTATGAATATGCTTTAGGGGTTGAATTTTTTTTAGCTCCATACCCACCCAGGCAGAAAGCCAATAATTGGTATGAATTAAACGATATTTAAAATTATTCTCTCGCTGAAATTGCAATAGCTGCTGCAAAAACTGCGGTAAATAGCCAATCAAATTTCGTTGACCGAGAAAAGGATCTACTCCCGCAGTTAGGCGAATAGTCCGACATAAAGGATTATGCTGTACTATGTCGTCTTGATTCGTATCGGTTTTGCGGGTAAACATATCCACCTGCCAACCCAAACGAGATAATGCCTCCCCTATTTGACGCACATATACATTTTGTCTGCCCGTTTCATTTGCTGGATCGCTATGAACTGAAATTAAAGCGATAGTTTGAAGTGGTTGCATAGTTCTAAATATCCTCAAGTTGGGTAGAGAAATCGGCAGTAACTAATTAGTTAATCGATCGATAAATTTATTGATAATTTAATTTATGCTGCAAAGTTAACCAGCCGTTTTTTCATTGCTATGTCAGACAGATGTTAATTTTGACACAACTCCTCAAGTAGACTTTTTTAACTAATAAATATCGTGGCGATTGCCTTAATCATAGATATAAACAAATGATATTTTACAAAACATTGATTTTAATCTATATTAAGTTCTGAGCTAAACATTTTAGTTACTAGTCCGCAATAATATATATTTGATAGTTATTTATTTTCTTTTGAGAATCTAGTCAATCATGATGGTTAGAATATTTAGCGAAAGTGTCTGGCTAGTTCCTTGTTACGCACTAGTCGGGACAATATTAGCATTAACCTGGTCGCCAGGAATAATCAAAAAAACTGGCTCTAGACCAGCAGGGTACATCAACTTAGTCATGACCTGTGTGGCTTTTATCCACAGTATTTTAGCCCTGGTTGAAGTTTGGCAACAGCCAGTCCAAGAAATACGATTTCCCTGGTTAACCGCAGCAGGTTTATATATATCCTTTGACCTCAAAATTTCTGCCATTACTGTTGGCGCATTAGCTTTAATTACTGGATTAAATATCTTGGCACAGCTATATGCCGTTGGTTACATGGAAATGGACTGGGGTTGGGGGCGTTTTTACGCTTTGATGGGCTTTTTCGAGGCGGGTTTATGCGGACTGGCTTTGTGTAACTCCCTCTTCTTTAGTTATGTATTCTTAGAATTACTGACACTGGCTACATACTTAATTGTGGGCTTTTGGTTTGCTCAACCTTTGGTAGTTACGGGGGCGAGAGATGCTTTTTGGACAAAACGAGTTGGAGACTTGCTATTGCTAATCGGTATCATTGCCCTGTGGTCTTTTGCTGGTACTTGGAATTACGATGAGTTGGCAGAATGGTCGAAGGCAATTAATTTGAGTCCCCTATCGGCTAATTTACTCTGTTTAGCTTTGATTTCAGGCCCATTAGCTAAATGCGCTCAGTTTCCCCTGCAATTATGGCTGGACGAGGCCATGGAAGGGCCAATTCCCGCTTCGATGTTGCGTAATTCGATTGTGGTAGCAACGGGGGCTTATGTCTTAATTCAGCTACAGCCCGTATTAGCCCAGTCCGCTATTTCTAACTTAGTGATGATTGTAGTGGGATCTTTTACTGCCATCAGCGCGTCTTTAATTGCGATCGCTCAAGTAGATATTAAACGAACTTTGTCCTATTCCGTTAGTGCTTACATGGGCTTTGTGTTTATCGCCGTGGCAGTGGGGGCAAATCATTCGGCCCTACTCTTGATTTTGACTCATGCGGTGGCAATGGCTCTAATTTATATGAGTGCTGGGTCAATTATTATTAGTAATATTACTCAAAATATTACCCTTCTAGGAGGAATCTTTAGTCGTCGTCCCGTTAGTGGCATTGCTTTCTTGGTGGGGGCTGCTAGTTTGATTGCTGTTCCCCCCCTGGGAGGTTTTTGGGCATTGCTAGAATTGGGCGATTATTTACTGCAGGTACAGCCAATTTTATTGGGAGTCTTGGTGTTGGTAGATGGATTGACCGCATTTAGTCTAATGCGAGTCTTTAGTCTAGTATTTGGGGGCAAAGCTAAGGCTATGACCAAACGCTGTCCTGAAGTTCTTTGGGCGATGGTTTTGCCGATGACAATTTTAGCAGGAGTGACACTGCATTTTCCGTTCATCTTGCAGCAGTTTGACCTATTACCCACCTGGGCGGATTTAGATAAAACCGTGGCTTTAATGTTAATCGGTTCGAGTTTGACTGGGCTTAGTTTGTCAGCATGGTTGTATTTAAGAGAAACCGAGAGTCAGCCTGTAGAGTTAGTTCCCCCGTCGATCCAAAAGTTACTGGCTAACGATCTTTATATTCAAGATATATATCGTTTGACTATTGTCAGCATAATCGGCATAACCTCCAAAGCCTTTTCCTGGTGCGATCGCTATATTGTAGATGGTGCAGTGAATTTAGTGGGTATCGGTACTTTATTTAGCGGACAAGCTTTAAGATATAGCAATTCTGGTCAGTCTCAATTCTATTTTCTCTCCATTGTTTTAGGAACTATTCTTTTGGGTTTAGTACTAGCCTTGACATTTTAATTCGATTTTTTGGTCAACCGCTGACCGCAAAAGGCGGTTAATATTTTCACTTTAATAAATCATGTTAAGTATTCTCGTCTGGCTGCCATTGGTAGCAGCATCGATCGTTTTTCTCATCCCTGCCAAAGTCAGTAATAATAAAATTAAATTCACTGCCTTTAGTTTGAGCGTTGTTAGTTTAGTAGTTTCTCTACTAACGCTGTCGCGCTACGATCTGCAAGCTCAAGGCATCCAATTAACTGAGTTTCTCCCCTGGATCGAAATTTTGGGGATTAACTACAATCTAGGAATTGATGGGCTATCTTTGCCATTGGTAATTCTCAATAATCTATTGATTTGTTTGTCTGTTTATAGCGGAGACTTAAGCAAAAGTGCCGAACCTAATACAGGTAGACCAAGACTATTCTATGGTCTGGTATTAATTTTGGCAGGGTGTATCAATGGCGCATTACTATCCCAAAACCTACTATTATTCTTTATCTTCTACGAAGTAAAGTTAATTCCTACCTACCTACTAATAAATATCTGGGGTGGCGAAAATCGGGCTTATGCAGGGACAAAGTATCTCCTCTATACTGCGTTTTCAGGTATTTTCGTTCTGGCAGGTTTTTTGGGAATTGCTTTCTTGACTGGCAGTGGTTTTGACTACGAAATCATTCAAACTCAAATTCTGCCCTACAGCAAACAGTTAATTCTGTTAATTACTCTCATTTTTGGTTTTGCTATTAAAACTCCTCTCGTTCCTCTCCATACCTGGTTGCCCGATGCTTATACCGAATCTTCGACTCCAGTATCGATGATTTTGGGGGGCATCCTTTCCAAATTAGGTACTTATGGCATAATTCGCTTCGGTTTGGGGCTATTTCCTCAGATATGGAATGATGTAGCAATTTGGTTAGCTGCGATCGCAGCATTAAGTGCTTTGTATGCTTCCTTTGTGGCTATTTCTCAAACCGATCTCAAAAGGATGGTAGCATACAGTTCTGTTGCCCATATCGCCTTTGTAGTCCTAGCAACAGCAGCAGGAACGTCGATCGCGATATCGGGGGCAATTTGTCAGATGTTTGCCCACGGTTTAATTGTGGCACTCTTGTTTTACCTAGTGGGAGTAGTCGAAAGCAAAACAGGCGATCGCAATCTTAATACCCTCAAGGGTTTGATGAATCCTCAACGAGGTTTACCCATTATTGGGGGTCAAATGATTCTGGCAGTAATGGCAAGCGCAGGAATACCAGGAATGGTAGGTTTTATCGGCGAATATATTTCTTTCCAAGGCAGCTTTACTGTATTTCCCATTCTCACTATTTGCTGCCTCATTGCTACGGGTTTGACCTCGGTATACTTTGTAATTCTCCTGAATAAAGCATTTTTTGGCAAAATCGACTGTCGCCAAACCCCCGTTGTCTATCCCCAAGTAACTCTAGCCGAACGCTTTCCTGCCTTTGTTTTGGCTATTTTAATCGTCATTTTAGGTATCCAACCAGTTTGGTTAACCAACATTACCAACTACAGCATTGTCGCCAGCCATCCCAGCAGTACAACTATTGTGGCAGTAAACAATAACCAATAACGAATAACCAAAGACTAAAGACCAAAGACCAGTTATGACACAAACCACTACTAAACTACCACCTACTAATCATCCCTTTGCAGATGTAATTCATCGCTTGGAAGCGGGGGGTTCAATGCTACCCGACACGCCAGAAAATCTCAAGCAGATTATTGGTATTTATAAAGCTTACGCTATCCCGATGGATTTCTATTGGCGGGATTTGCTTTATATTGCCGAACGAGTGTTCTTAAATCCCGTACCTTTTTTTAAATACTTTTTACCCCAAAAATATTTGGACTTACCTAACAAATATGCAGGTAAAGATGCAGATTTACAGGTATGGCGTGGCGAAGCATCAGCACACCCCGAACTATTGGAATTTATTGCCAAGGGCGAAACGGGGAAGATGCCCAAGTTGTTGCACCATCTCAACCACGATCGCATTAATATGGAGTTCGCCGAAGCTTGTATGCGGGCGATGTTTTGGCACGAGGATATTAATCCCCAGTTCAATGCCTATTTAGATAGTGATGAATATAAAACCAATGCAGATCGGGCAATTAAAGCTTACTTTAAATCCAATCCTTTGATGTTGGGAATGTACAAACTGTTTCCCGATTTATTTCTCGAACAGGTGAGGCAGCTATCCTACTATTCTAACCTGGGACTATTTTGGGAAGTAATGTGTCCCGTATTTTTAGAAATGTCCGATCTCTACGATGAAGGTAAAATGACTACTGTTAAACAAGCAATGGACTTTTTAGTTAACGGCATCTTTGCAGTGGCGGGTAGACCAATATACCATCATGTCTACATTGGGGATGAATGCTATGAAATCATTCCCAAATCTCAAGGCTTTACCTGGCTGTATGAAGCTGCCTTACCTTATGTAGAAGCAGTATTTTATCGTACCTCTCCTTTTCGCGGGACAAAATCTTATAATGCCCAAGCCCAACAAGTACCAGACGAACAAAAAGACTTTCACTATGGCATTCTCTATGCAGATGTGTTCCCTGTAGGTATGGCGGGTATTCCTCCCACACTACTGATGGATGATATGTGGCATTTTCTCCCTGACTACTTAGTTGACTACTACAAAAAACACTGTCGCGGAGAAGACGATATGTTGGTACAGCTTGGCATTACTTTCCAGCGATCGATGTATAACGTTACTTCGGCTGTAATTCAAGCCTTGCGTCAGGCTTTACTATATCCCATAGACGATCCTAATCCCGAACATTTGGCTAAAAATAGAGCCTTTTTTACTGCCCAGATAGATCGTTTCTTGAGGGATGAAGCTCGTCTGGGAGATATTCAAAGTTCCGATTATCGTTAATTCAAATAATTTTCCCGATCGATTCTTGGCGATCGCTTAAATTACTATTATTCAGCAAAACTGAGGGTAGGAATAGGATGAGAAAAGCGATCGCCAAGAACTTCTCCTATCTCGGCGATCGCCAAAGCTTTTAGATGACAACCTCTCATAAATCGAATTTCCGAAAAAAGAAATATAAATTAAAAGTTAAAAAAAGTAATTTTATAAATATTTATATAGCCAAGATTCTAAGTATTACATTGCAATTGTTATTGTATTGCTATTGAGCTTTTCTGTAGTTATTAGATGTAGATGTTTATCGAAAGTGTGCCAGGTATTGGGCGACGATTTTATCTGCTAACTTAGGCGCAATTACTTGGGTATAAGACCCCATTGCCTATG
>CAYXWE010000052.1:0-10647 GCA_964468145.1 uncultured Pleurocapsa sp. | reverse complement strand
GTGGCAATCCGAGCAGCATAAAGTGTTGGCCATTGGTTTGTGTTTGTTGGCTTTTTGAAAGACTGCAAGGGCGGATTGTTTTTCAGTGGAATTGGCGATCGCGGGTACAGTTGAAGGAGAGTTATTTTGTCCGAATACTGAGGCTAAAGATTGTTCTAGGGTAGGAGTCATCACAATTTGTTTATCGTAAGCGACGATAATACGGGCTAGTTCGGGTAGTTCTCCTTTTTCCGCCCGCAAATATAAGGGTTGAACGTAAAGGATCGAACCATCAATAGGAATTACTAAAATATCTCCGCGAATTACTCGCGATCCTCTCTGACTCCAGAGAGTAATTTGTTCGGCGATTTCGGGGTTTTGATCGATTCTGGCTTCGATCTGAAATGAGCCATAAACTAATTCTTGTTTGGGAAATTCATATAATCTTAGTTTCCCATAATTATCGCCATCAGAACGAGCAGCCATCCAAGCAATCATGTTATCTCGGTTGACGGGAGTAAAAGGTAAAATGAGGGCAAATTCTTCTTGAGTTTCTCCTGGTAACTTGACGATGAGATAATCGGGTTCGACTTCTTGTTGTTGACCATCATAAAGTTCGGTAGCAAATCGCCAGTCATCTTCGCGATTGTAAAATACTTGAGGAGCTTCCATATGATAGCTTGAGTACATTTTGGCTTGGATTTCAAACAAATCTTGGGGATAGCGAAAATGAGCTTGTATCTCTGGGGGGATAGTGTCTTTGGCTTGAAATAAGTCGGGGAATATTTTACGGTAGGTTGCCAAGACTGGTTCGTTTTCATCCACTACATAAAACTGCATTGTGCCATCCTTGGCATCTACTACTACTTTGACGGGGTTGCGAATGTAGTTAGTATTTTTATCGGTGACTAGATCGGTTTTTTGTTCGTGAGCAACTGCTTCTGAGTAGGGGTAACGACTGCTAGTAGTGTAAGCGTCGATAATCCATTTTAGTTTGCCATCAATGACTACCATGTAGGGATCTTTGTCCAGCTTGAGAAACGGTGCTATATGACTTACTCGATCTGATATTTGTCGATAATAGTGAATGCGAGAATCGGGAGTAAAATAACTAGAGATGAGTATTTTGAGGCTATTGCGATCGTAAGCAAAGACTAATCTGCGCCACCAGTTGTTGATTGGTACTCCTCCCAAACCATCGTATTTAGTAAAAGCATTTTCATCACCGCGAGGATAGTCAAACTCTGGGGTATTCATTCCCGTGTAAATATAGTCTTGAGTCAACTCGCCATAATAAATTGCAGGTTCGGAGATAGTTAAGTCTGTTTGGGATACTGGGGGGATATTTTTAATGAATAAGATTGGTAAGCCATCGGCTGTCACTTCGTTGACGGGGTTCATTACCAAACCATAGCCGTGGGTATATTTTAGTCTGCGGTTGACCCAAGTTTTAGCCGAAGATGGGACTTGTTGGTAGTCAAATTCTCTGGGGGAAAGCATTACCTGGCGATAATCGCTATCGAGGGTGTAGCGATCTACATCGACATCGTTGAATTTATAATAAAAACGGATTTCCTGTAGCTGTCGGTAGGTACTTAATAAGGGGCGATAGTCCCAGAGACGAATATTATCGATGGTGGCTTGATTGTCTTGGAGGATATTGAGGTTGGTCTTATTAGAAAGTTGATAATCTTTTGTTTCTACATCGTCAAGATTGTACGCTTGTCGTGTAAACTGAATATTGTGTTTAATATAGGGTATTTCCTTGGCTAATTCGTTGGGTTCGACGATAAAACGCTGCTGTAGCTGAGGCAAAGTACCATTAAATAGAATCAACACTGCTGCATAGACACCAATACCGTAGATGGGCCTAGTTAGCTTGTTCGACCAAGTAGCCACAACTAACCAGATCCCTAGCAACACAGAAGCGGAAATCATTACCCAAAAAGCAAATAGCCGAGCGTGAGTATCGGTATAGTCGGCACCCCAAACCACACCAGCAGAAGAATACAGTAATTCGTAACGCTCCAACCAAAAATCAACGGCAATATCGATCGCGATCGCAGCCAAAATCAAACTAAGGTGAGTCTTAATCGGTTTAGTAATTAGTTTTTGCCATTTAGGTTCGATTAAAAAACTGCGCCATTTCCAATCAAATAGCAAGATCCCTTTAAAGATATAAACCAGTACCGCAATAACTAAAGCTGCAATTAATAAAGTCAAAAACCAGTTTTCTAAATTATCTAGTAAAGGCAAACGAAATAAATAGAAAGCCAAGTCTTGTTGATAAATCGGATCGTTAGTCTCGAATTTAGTGGAATTGAAAAACTTGAGAATTACCAACCAAGATTCCGCGCTAAGATTTGAAATTGAGAGAGAAACCAAAAAAATACCAATATAAGCAATATAATTAGCGATTTTGCTGGTATAGGGTTCAAAAACACTAGATTCGAGAAAGCGAAAGGCACGTTCTTTAGTCAGACGCAAAGCCAACCAATAATTTAGCCCCAAGAAACCAACAAAAACCCCGAAGGTAGTCAGCCAAATAATCACTTTCCAGGTAATTTGCTGCCAAAAAATTTCTTCTAATTCTAGGGTTTCAAACCACCAAGATTCAGTTAGAATGTGAGCCGTGGTAGATAAAAAAGTCAAAAATGCGATCGCGCCAAACAGCAGGCTGACTATTAGCTTATTTCTTGTTCTTTGTCCCTTAAGTACATTCACCAGACTTTTACACAAATTGGATATTTTCTTAATGGAAGCTTAATCATCATTTTTTGGGCGTTCTAATTCAATTATTTTTAAGCTTTTTGCTACTATTACGTAGATTAGTAAAATAATTTGAATCCATATTCATAATCTTATTTTTAAATACAGGAAAAAGTAAAAAAGACGATTATACTAAATCATATTTTATACGGAACAATAACGATACTGGATTGTTGAAGATCGCGATGTGATTTAGACAAACCCTTATCGAACAAGCACTCAATTGATAACCTTCAAAAGAATTTATCAATAAAAATTACTAGTTACCTTATATTTTATTTTTTTTGGTTTAGCTATTAATTCAAGTGCATTCAAATCCGAAGTATCTATAAACGAAAGCTGAGTCGAAAATCCGTTATTAATTATCAAAAGAGGATTATTTATGTTAAGTAACATCAGTGCTAGACAGACACCGTTAAAACGTTCGGCAGACAAGGTAGAACAAGAGCATGGGCTAGAAGTATCTATTATAATGCCTTGTCTTAATGAAGCGGAAACCTTAGAAACCTGCATCAAAAAGGCACAATGGTATATCGCCGAAAACGATCTTGCAGGAGAAGTAATTATTGCTGACAACGGTAGCAATGATGGCTCTCAAGAAATTGCTAGAAGGCTCAATGCCAGAGTAGTTAATGTCCCTGCTAAGGGTTACGGTAGCGCGCTCAAGGGCGGTATTGCAGCAGCTCAAGGCAAGTACATCATTATGGGCGATGCGGATGATAGCTACGATTTTAGCAATCTTAATCCCTTCGTGCATAAGCTACGTAACGGTTACGACTTAGTCATGGGAAATCGTTTTAAAGGCGGTATTGAATCTGGTGCAATGCCGCCTTTACACCGTTATTTGGGTAACCCAGTATTAACTGGTATCGGCAAACTGTTATTTGGTAGTGCTTGTAATGATTTTCACTGCGGTTTGAGGGGTTTTCGCAAAGATGCTATTTCTAGTTTGGAATTACAAACTACAGGTATGGAATTTGCCAGCGAGATGGTAGTCAAAGCAACTCTACACAAGATGCAAGTTACCGAAGTACCTACTACTCTATCTCCCGATGGTCGCAGTCGTCCCCCTCACCTCAATACTTGGCGCGATGGCTGGAGACACTTGCGCTTCTTGTTGATGTATAGTCCTCGTTGGTTGTTTTTCTATCCTGGAATCTTTTTGATTTTGGCTGGTATGTTGGCAACTCTATCTCTACTACCAAGTCCCAAAGTTCATAGTCTGCTTTATTCTTCTACAGCGATGACTATTGGCTTCCAAATTTTAATGTTTGCTCTGTTTACCAAAGTATTTGGTATCGGCGAAGGATTATTACCCGAAGACAGACGTTTGAACAGATTGTTTAAGTACTTTAATCTAGAAACTGGCTTGATCGCAGGCTGCGTTTTATTAGTGATGGGGACTGCTGCTTCGGTATACGCTTTTGGGATCTGGGGACAACACGACTTTGGCTCTTTAAATCCTACAGAAACTATGCCCATCGTGATTCCTGGGGTAACTTGTTTGGCTTTGGGTATCCAAATAATTTTCTCTAGCTTCTTCTTAAGTATTTTGGGACTAAAACGATGAGCAAACAGTACTGGCTGTCGGTGATTATTCCGACTTATAACGGCAGCAAATATTTAGCGGATGCTTTGAATTCGGTAGTAGTACAGCAGGATGAAAATGTCGAGTGCGTCATCATCGACGATGGCTCTACAGACGATACCCTGTCAATTGTAAAAAGCTACCAAAACAAGCTCGACATTCAGTTAATTACTAAAGCAAGAGCGGGTAATTGGGTAGCCAACACCAACCATGCTCTAACAGTCGCCACAGGAAAATACGCTTGTTTCCTACACCAAGACGATTTGTGGTTGGATGGTAGACTGCAAAACATCAAAAATGCGATCGCCTTCTATCCAGAGGCTAGTCTTTATCTCCATGATTCGGTATTTATCGATCCTGAAGCCAAGCCTCTGGGTATGTGGAAGTGTCCTCTAGCAGCGAAAGAAAGCGTTATTTCTACTAACCAAATGCGAGAAAAACTTTTGGTGCAAAATTTTATTGCTATTCCCGCACCTGTATTTAACCGCCAGCAAGCTTTAGATGTAGGGACGCTCAATGACCGGCTATGGTACACTGCTGACTGGGATTTTTGGCTTAACTTAGCAGCAATGGGAGATACTTATTATATCCCCAAGCCTCTATCTGCATTTAGGGTACACGGCGATTCTCAAACAATTCGTCGTAGCTCTAGCACTGCGGAATTTCGCCAACAGATGCGTTTGGTAGTTGACAAACATCTCCACGTTAGACCCAAAAGCGAAGTAGCGAAAGTGGCATTCTTTTCTGCAGAGGTTAATACTACCCTTGCTGCCATAGTGCATGGCGAATCTCCTAATTTATTCAAATTAGGGATTGATTTTGTAGCATTGGGCCCTACTGGGTGGTTGAGATACTGGCAAGACTCCCGCATCAGCGAGCGCATATCTGCTCGACTTAAGGCAAAACTGCAAACCCAAACTTAATCGCTTTTCTATATTTCAATTCTCTTATATCCATGAAGCCTAATTTATTTATTGTCGGGCAACCAAAATCAGGAACAACCGCTTTACATCGATTCCTGGGACAGCATCCTGAGATCTATATGTCGAGTATCAAAGAACCACATTTCTTTTGTTCCGATTTCCATTTGGAAAGCGATCGCGCCTATGGGAAACAGCGTTTTTTTGATTTTAGAAGTGAGTCTGCTTATTTACAGCTTTTTGCTAAAGCTGGTAATGCCAAAGTTATAGGGGAATCTTCCACTAATTATCTTTATTCTCAAGTTGCAGCCGAAAAAATTCATAATTTTAATCCCGAAGCGAAGATAATTATTATTCTTCGCGAGCCTGCTAAATATCTATATTCGCTTCACAGTCACTACGTTAAGTTCACTGAAGAGAATGAGCCAGATTTTTTGACTGCTTTAGAGTTAGAAGAAGACCGCAAACAGGAGAAGATAGCTAGTCCCCGCGTTACTAGTCCTAGCTATCTTTATTATTCTCAAAGAGTACAGTATTATCAACAAGTCAAACGCTATTGCGATCGCTTTAGTCCCGAACAAATTAAGATAGTTGTTTTTGAAGAATTTAAATCGGAAAACGAACGTATTTATCGCGAGATTTTAGAGTTTTTGGGTGTAGACTCTAGTTTTACCCCTGAATATGATGCGGTAAATGTTAATAAGGAAGTCAAGTTTAAAGCAATTAATAATTTGGTTAATAGTCCTCTGGCTAAAAACATTTCTAAGAATTTACTTTCTCAAGAATTTAATGAATTTGTACGGGACAATATTGTCGAAAAATTTTTATGGCATCAAGCCGCCAAAGCAACTATGCCAGAAGATATTAAGCTCGAACTCATGGAGAAATACCTACCTCAAGTCCAGCAAGTATCAGAACTAATTGGTATAGATTTGGTAAAAAAATGGCAGTACGATAAGTTAAGTTTACAATCTCAAAATTAATCCTGTTTAGTTGCTTTAATCATAAACTAATAAGGAACAAAAAAAAGAGAAACGGTTCGTTATTTGATATTTAATGTTAAATCGCAATGCTTACTAAAAAAAATATTATATCGAGCTTATTATCTCTGGGTTTGGGTTTTTTCTTGGTCTGGTTGATCTTGAGATTTACAGAAGTCGATGTCGAACAAATTATTGCTAGTTTTTATACCCTAAACCCTTTCTATGCAGGACTAGCAATTGTAGTCTTAATTATTCATACCTTCCTGACAGCATATAAATGGGGCTTGGTTACCCACAAGCTGACTCCAGATAATCAACAGCCAACTAAATTCTATTTTTTCTATACTACTTTGGGTTCTCTTACCATGCAGTTTATGCCTCAGTATGTAGGCATGGTAATGGTACAAAATTTAGCCTTGAGAGTCCATAAAATTAGTTCTTTTTCTAAAGGATTTTTATCGGTTATTTACGATCAATTTTTCAATCTATTAATTCCTGTATTACTATTTCCCGCATCCTTATTGTACGTATTAGGATATATCTCCTTGTCCGTAGCAATATTTATCTGGACTACTACTATTATTCTGACTCATTTTATTATTAATAAATGGCATCGTAGTTTAATATCTTTTTTAATTAAAGCTTTAACCTGGGTTAAACAAAGAAAGTCTAAAAAAAATAATAGTACCCCAGCAGAAATAGCCACAGGCAAAGATTCAATCTTGGGCAAAAACTTCACCCTCTATCTTTATTGGATCTCAGTAGTGCGCTACGTAGTTTGGATTGTTCGGGGTGTGCTGATTGCCCTGGCGGGTGGATTCAAAATTAAACTCTGGGCGATCGCCTTTATTTCCCCTATAGTACAGTTAGCCATGCTGCTCAGTTTTACTCCTGCCAACTTAGGATTGATGGAGTTTAGCTGGATTGGTTTATTACGACTATTTGATGTACCAGATATGAGTGCGGTTAAGTTTGCTCTGATGCAGAGATTTCTTTATATCGTGGCGGTAGTGATTATCTTGGCAGTATTTGCCGTGGTTTCTTTCATCGAAAGATTCGCTTTGTTCGCTTCAAAACAAAATCAATAATTGAATTACTAAATAATTATTCCCACAATGTTGAATTCCGCTACTAAACAAGTCAAGTCACGCAGACTTTCTCTGGGAATAGAAACTATTTTATCTACCGCTGCTTTAGCTTTAGTAGTCTCTATTTTTCTCAAGGCAATTTTAGATATTGATAATCATTACGATCCTGGTTGGTATCACCTGCCATTTGCTGCCAGACTGGGGGGTATTTTGCCTAAAGAGATGTTTATTGGGGACGAAAAATGGTTTGAACCGCGTTTTGATGGTTTTCCTTTATTGGCGCATTTCCTTCAGGGTATGTTTTGGCGCATTACGGGGAGAATTCAATCAACTAACTTAGTTAGTTTTTTCGCTATCGTTGGCTACTTCTACTTTCTCAGGAATTGGTTTCAAGTACCTTTATATCTATCGGCGATCGCTCTATTAGCAATTCCTTTGGTTTTAACCCATGCTTCGACTAGTTTTGTCGATTTATTAGGTAATGTGGGTATTTCTATTTTGGTCATGATGACCTATAGTTGCTACAAAAATCGGCAATTACCCGATGTCCAAGACTTACTGATTGCCTTTATCGGTGCTGCGATCGCAGCTAATACCAAAACCCAGCTACAGCCATTGGTACTCGTTATCTCGATCGTCCTAGGAATTAGATTATTCTGGCTCTACCAAAAACAAAAACCCTCAATCAAACTAACCAAAATTATTCCTATAAGTATCCTGGCAAGTATTGTTATCTTTGCCACTCCTGTTAAGAATACAATTTTGCACCGCAATCCTTTGTATCCCATTAAAATCCAAGTTGCAGGGATTGTACTCAATTATAAACTCAGTCCCGAAGCTTATGAGGAGGGCAATCGTCAAATAAACTGGGTAAAGTCAGTTTTAGAAGTTAATGCACCTTTATTGTGGACTGCCGATCAGTGGAGTGGCAACCCAGATCGCAGTCGTCGGGGAGGTTTTTTTGGAGCTTATGTTGTCTTCAATTTACTGTTGCTGATTGGATTCACCATAAGAGAAGCAATACTAAATAAATCTAGGGATAATCGCAATCGCGAAGCAAAAACCGCTTTGTTTACAGCGATCGCCATGTCGATTGTTCCTCTCAACTTTCCTCAATCTCACGAACTTCGATACTTCATGTATTGGGCAATCTGCTTAGTATCTCTCAACTTATATCTAGCAGCCCTACCCAAAAATAGACAATTAATTGGACGATGGTTACAGCCTAAATATCTGGGATTGATTTACGCTATCTTTTTAACCATTGTTTTGGTCAGAGTGGGTAATTTCTATGCTAAACCATCTTTTATTACTCTCGATCGATACATGAATGTTGGAATCAACCCCGAATTTGTCAGTCAAATAGAGCCAGATGCAGGAGTTTGTTTGGTAGCTAAACATATAGGCGAAAATACTAAAACTGCTCCTGTTGTAGCTTTAAAATATGCCTTTTTGTATAGCTCGTACTTTCAGCCCGAATTGGGTGATTATTCCGTACAAACCGCATTCGATCCAGTCGCCTGTGGCGATCTCGTCATGATTCCTAGCAATTAGTTGTCATTTGTTATTTGTTATTTGTTATTTGTACTTATAGCTTTGGCGACTATTGATAAGCAAATCCGTAGTTGTGTCACATCTTATTCAATCGCGTTCTAAAATATATAAACTTTTGTAAAAAAGCACTTATTTTAGTCGCTGTTTTATTGACAGTAGACTAAAACTGTTTGTGAAAAAAATGATTTTAGCAAAAAGCCTTGAATAAATATTTTGACAGCGCGATCGCCTTAACTAGTATTTGCTCGTTAGGTTTAGCTACATTGACCTTTGCCGAAGAAACAGTATCTTACGAACAACCAAGGATGGTTCAAGATCTTCAGCTAAAAAGACTAGATAATTCTTTAGCTGCCAATCTCTCAAGCATCGAAACAGCTAATCCGATTGCGATACCCCAACCCAAACCACAACCAAAGCAGAAGCCAAAAACTGTACCCGTACCCCCTCAAGCAATAAATATAATCAAAGAATTTGAAGGATTTGAAAGTCAGGCTTATATCGATACTGACGGTACGCCCGTAATTGGCTACGGTTTATCCAGAATAGATGGTAAACCAGTGCAACTAGGCGATCGCATTTCTGCCCGAGAAGCAGATTTGGCTTTAAATAATCAGTTAATAGAAATTCAAACAGTTTTAGATAAAGCGATCTCTGTAGATTTGAGCGATCGCCAATTAAGTGCGATCGCTTCTTTATCTTTTAATGTAGGAGTAGGTTTTATTGAAAACAGCACCCTAGTCAAAAAGCTCAATGCAAAAGACTATGAAGGTGCAGCTAATGAATTTTTGCGCTGGGACAAAGCAGATGTTAGGGGGCAACTAGTACAACTGCCTGGATTAACTCGCAGAAGACAGGCGGAAAGAGAATTATTTCTCCATTTGGATAGTTGAGTACTCCTAAGTTATCGCAATTTTGTGACGAGGGTACTAATGACAAATGACAAATGACAAAAAACTATTTATTCAAAGCTAGTTCTTTTTCTTGTTCTAATAAATCCCTAGAGGGGGATAGTTGAGGGCGTACGCACCAATAAATTAAGCTACCAAATAAAGGAATCAAGGCAATTGACCAAAATAGCTTTTGGTTTTCGACTCCGCGACGATCCATATCGTCCTTGAGGATGGCAAAAGGCAAAAGAATAGACAAGGTGCAAAAGTCTATCGTCATAACATGAACAAATTGACTTGTATGCCATTGTTCGATGAAATCAGACCAATTGCCATTAACTGCCCCCCAAATTATGAAGGCAAAAATTGAAGTACTAGAGATAATTGCTACTAGGCGAGAATCTAGAGCCTTAAGTAACAAACTTTTATGGTTGTCCCAGTTAGTATCTCTTTGGCGCAAAACAAAATAAGGTAACAGGGCAAATGCACCCAAACCAAAAGAAGTAGCAAAAAAAGGTACGGGGGAAACTGGTTGTTGCTTGCTATCAAACAGAATAAAAGCTCCATAAAGTAGGGGGAAGATGCCCATAATAAAAAATATGGCTATCAAGATAGGATTGATGCCCTCCCACTCCAGAATAGACATATTAATAATAAGATCTAGATCCTGTTGAAAAGCTTCTCCTGCAGAAGCGTTTATACCATAAATACCGAAAGCCACCCCATAGCCTACCAATAGTAGCCACATCGAGCCAAAAACAATTTTACGTATCATTGATTAGTGATTAGTGATTAGTGATTAGTTATTAGTTATTAGTTATCAGAGTATAGTCATTCCAATTAATTTCCTCACGATTGACTAATTTTTCGTTAGTCGTT
>CAYXWE010000051.1:0-10654 GCA_964468145.1 uncultured Pleurocapsa sp. | reverse complement strand
ATTGCTCTTGTCCCTGGTTGGGCGTTGCTACGGTTACTCAAGCGTCTTGACCGCATTGACCGTATGTTCTAAAACAGACACATAGCTTAAAAATATTCTCAAGGGTATTTTCGGTGTCTTTGGTTTTTTCCAGTTTACTGACTAACTGTTTATGAAGCGTCACTTTATAGGTCTTACGGATACAGGGGTTGTAAGAACAGCCAACCAAGATAATTATTTTGTTGATGAAAAGCTGGGGCGTTTTTTCATAGTAGCTGATGGAATGGGCGGTCATGCTGGCGGACAAGAAGCCAGTCGCATAGCTACCGAAATAATTCAAGGCTACTTGGAACAGCATTGGGATTCCCCTCTGGCTTCGGAAATCTTATTAAGAGAAGCGCTCGAAAAAGCTAATCGAGGTATCCTGGAAGACCAACAAAACCATCCCGAACGGCGAGATATGGGAACTACTGCAGTAGTGGTAATATTTCGCGATGAAAATCCCTGGTGCGCTCATGTGGGGGATTCTCGTCTGTACCGCATGGGAGGCTCTGGTTTAGAGCAAATTACTGACGACCATACCTGGGTAGGGATGGCTCTCAAAAAAGGAGAAATCAATGCAGAACAAGCAAAATTTCATCCTTGGAGACACGTTCTATCTCAGTGTTTGGGAAGAGAGGATCTGCAGCAAATTGACGTTCAAGAATTTGAAGTTCGCTCAGGCGATCGTCTTTTGATTTGTAGTGATGGTTTGACCGAAGAAGTTGACGACGGGCAAATTCAAGAAGCTTTAGCTAATCTAGAATCTTGCGACGCTACAGCTCAAAAATTAATTGATACAGCCAAGACGGCTGGGGGTTCTGATAATATTACAGTAGTGATAGTAGAACAAGAATAAAGTTCTCAATATATTCTTTAATATAAAAAGAACCAAGGCGATCGCATGAAAGGATTAGATGCTCTCAGAAATTAAAAAAACCGCCCAAGACTTTGCCCCACGACTTATAGAAATCCGTCGCCACATCCACGCTCATCCCGAATTAAGTGGCGAAGAGTATCAAACCTCCGCCTATATCGCAGGGGTTTTATCTTCTTGTGGTTTGAGCGTAACTGAATCGGTGGGCAAAACAGGAGTGGTTGGAGAACTAGCGGGTTCGGGACGCGATCGCCGTACTCTCGCGATTCGTACCGATATGGATGCTCTACCAATCCACGAATCGGCAAAATTGGATTTTGCTTCGCGCAACCAAGGAATAATGCACGCCTGCGGACATGACGTTCATTCTACTTTAGGTTTGGGTACGGCAATGGTACTATCTCAACTGTCAAAGAAGTTGCCAGGTAATATCCGCTTTTTATTTCAACCAGCCGAAGAAATTGCTCAGGGAGCAAAATGGATGGTCAAGGATGGAGCAATGGAAGGGGTGGATGCTATTTATGGCGTTCATGTTTTTCCTTCGATTCCTGCTCGTAAGGTAGGTATACGATATGGCGCGCTCACTTCCGCTGCGGATGAATTAGAAATTGTTATTCAGGGAGAATCAGGACATGGAGCGCGTCCCCATCAGGCAATTGATGCGATTTGGATTGCTGCTCAAGTAATTACGGGATTGCAGCAGGCTCTCAGTCGCACGCAAAACCCTCTACACCCTATTGTGTTATCAATTGGTCAAATAGAAGGAGGCAGGGCGCATAACGTAATTGCGGATCGAGTAAAGATGGTGGGAACGGTGCGATCTCTTCATCCCGATAGTCATGCCAATCTACCTCAATGGATCGAAAATATAGTCCAAGGAATCTGTCAAACTTTTGGGGCAAAGTGTCAGGTCGATTATCGTCGTGGCGTTCCCTCGGTACATAACGATCGGACTCTTACTCAAGTATTAGAAAGGGCAACCCGCGAAGCCTGGGGAGATGAAAGCGTTCAGTTACTACCAGAACCATCTCTAGGTGCGGAAGACTTTTCGGTCTACCTAAATAACGCTCCTGGCTGTATGTTTCGTTTGGGAGTAGGACGCGATCGTCAAACTAATTATCCTCTCCATCATCCTAAATTTGAAGTAGACGAAGATGCCATTATCACTGGGGTAGTAACAATGGCCTATGCTGCCTATAAGTATTGGGAATTAAATTTCAAGGAATAAAAATAATAATAAAAATTTATTTTTATTGTGGTGTTTTTTGTAAGTCTGGTCTTTCATCAGGAACGATCGCTCCTTCAACAGGACAAACTTGCAGGCAAATACCGCAGTCAATACAGGTGTTAAAATCGATCCAGTACCAAGTTGTGCCTTTAACGTTTTTTCCTGGCCCATCATGAATACAGGCAACAGGGCAGGCATCGACGCAATCTGCAACTCCTTCGCAGATATCGGTAGCAATAGTATGAGACAAGGCGTAATTCTCCTTTAAGTTTTGTTAAGAGTTATGTATTAATTTTACCAGAATTTATTAAAAGCTCTGAGCTTTCTTGCTTCCAGCTTAACCAACCCGTATCGCCATTGAGTTGTACTATCTGCCCTGCGGGTAACGCTGCATTTACTCCATCGTGTCCGAAAGGCAAATCGTAAACTAAAGGCAAGTTCAAATCTTCTAGGCGATCGCGCAATACTTCTACGATAGTCCAGCTTTTAGTGCCAGGATAAGGTTCGCAACGGCTAAAGCGACCCAAAGCAATGCCTTTTATCTGTTTAAACGCCCCTGTCATCCGCCATTGAGTTAACATTCGATCGATTCTGTAGGGATACTCCGTCACGTCCTCTAGGGCTAGAATTATGTCTTTAAAATTAGGCTGAATAGGGGTATTTAGCAAGTGAGTTGCAACGGTTAAATTCGCTGGTAACAATATTCCCGTAGTTTTTCCTCCCCCTCCTGGTTTGCCTTGTAATGGTTTAATTTCTCCCGTTTCTAAATAATCAAACATTCGGGCGATCGCCCAATCTGGTTCTGCAGCCAAGGTGGTTAAAACTGGCGCGTGGAGGCTAGTAATATTTACCGTTGCCAAGCCCCATAAAAGACTAGTGACATCAGAAAAACCAATTAGCCATTTTTGATACTTTAAATCCCAATTCCAGTCTTCTAATAGTCTCGCGCTACCGTAGCCACCCCTCACCGCCACGATCGCTTTACATTCTGAATTTTGCCAAGGGGATGTCAAATCTTCGCGTCGTTGGCGATCGCTTCCTGCTAAGTAACCCTCCTCAGCTAAATAGTTTTTCCCAAATTCGATCCGATAACCCCGCTGTTGCCAGATCGAGACAGCTCGATCTAAAGCATCCGTTATTTTAACTGCACCACTGGGAGCGATCGCTATAATTAAGTCCCCTGGTTTAAGTAGAGGAGGTCGTTTAAAGGGCTCAATCGATAAGTATGGTGGTATTTGCATAGAGAAACTATTGATGACTCTACACCCTAACTTTCTATTGGTCTCTTGTCTAGGTAAATTTTTACTCCTAGATTGATGGATAATGAATAATTACCGAGAACCTAAAGATGAGAAAATTGAAAATAAGGACAAGGCTTTAGACCAAATAATTTCGGTAAATTTTTTTGGCCTCTAACAAGAATAATTACTCAGTTTCATTGCCCGACACAGTTTCAGCACGATAATGGATAATAGCAAGCCCATGAATTTTTCGAGCCTACTACAACAACTACTAGACGGACAATCTTTATCCCAAGAGCAAGCATCAGAACTAATGCAGGGATGGTTAAAAGAAGATATACCTGCAGTGTTATCGGGGGCAATTTTGGTAGCTATTCAGGCAAAAGGGGTATCTCCCACAGAGTTGGCAGGGATGGCGCAGGTGTTAAAAAGTCAGTCTCTGCAGCAAGAAAAAATTACCTATAGTTATCCTGTCATTGATACCTGCGGTACGGGGGGCGATGGTGCTTCCACTTTTAATATCTCTACAGCAGTGGCGTTTGTGGCTGCTGCTGCGGGGGTAAAGGTTGCCAAACATGGCAATCGTTCTGCATCGAGTAAAGTAGGTTCGGCCGACGTTCTAGAATACTTAGGAATAGATTTAAACGCTCCTTCAGAAAAGGTAAAGGCAGCAGTAGATGAAGTGGGGGTGACGTTTTTATTCGCTCGTGGCTGGCATCCTGCTATGAAGAGTGTTGCACCCTTGCGCAGTACTCTCAAAATTAGAACTGTCTTCAATCTACTCGGCCCTTTAGTCAACCCCCTTTGTCCTACAGGGCAGGTAATCGGCGTATATAGCAGTGCCTTTCTTGATAGTATGGCAGAAGCTCTCAATATCCTTAATACTCCCAAGGCAATTGTATTGCACGGTAGAGAAAAACTAGACGAAGCAGGATTAGGAGATGCTACAGATTTGACTATGGTTAGCGATGGTCGAGTTATTCCTGGAGTAATTAATCCCCAAGTTTTAGGTTTAAAGCCCGCATCTTTAAAGGAATTAAAAGGAGGAGAAGTAGAAGAGAATGCTACTATTTTACGCAATGTACTTCAAGGAAAAGGGACAACTGCCCAACAGGATGCAGTAGTCTTAAATGCTTCCTTGGCTTTGCAAGTAGGTGAAATCGTTCCCTTTGGCGAACATCTTCAGGGAGTAACCACCGCCAAAGAAATTATTAGCAGTGGCACAGCCTGGTCAAAATTAGAGGAATTAGTTAACTTTTTAACTAACTAAAAACTAATTAAAACTTATTGAATGTCAGTTATTTGAGAAACGATTTTTTTTAAATTTAGGGTGTGGAAGTTTGGGCTACATTAGCGACTCCATCGCTAAAATAAAAGTGACCCAACTCTTTGCCTTGATAAGAACGTTTGGTAAAACGCCAGCCATCGTTTAAAAAGATTTTGTTTGCACCGCCAGTTATACCGTGAGTTCTACCAATAGTAATTGGTGCATCTCCGCTTCTAGTAGTACCGATTAAAACTAACTCGTCTCCTTCTTTTACTATTTTGAGGAGATAATCCGAGCCTCTTTCTTCTCCGCCGATGCGGACAGAATAACCGTTACTATCAGTGGCTCGACGACAGTGACCTGTAAAATCGAAGTTCATTAGTAGAGGATCTACGGTAACAGGACTAATTCCATGTTCTGCCCAGCATTTATCTTTACCTGGTACTTGTTGGATAACTACTAGATTGTAGCCGTGACGATAAGGAGATGCGATCGCAATCATCTGGTCTTGGGCAATCTCTTTTTCATCGAATGTACTAGCTCGAACAGAGGGAATAGCTACAAAATTAGCAGCAACAACATTAGCAATAAAGGTTAGTTTTAGAAGTGCAGAAAGTTTCATTTTGTATATATTAAAGATTAAAATTAGCTGGAATTAAAGATGGAATACTCCTCATTTTTGCATTGATAAATGCCCACAAAAAACTATCAATAAGCATTGGCAATTGGTGCAATCTTATTAAAAGCTATATTGTTTAATATTTTTCTTAAACTATAAAAAAAAGATCTAACAATATTGATATATTTCTTAGAAAAATTTGTTTCGTGGTTAAACTATTTTGTGTACCACATCTATAATCTGGCACAGTGTAAATACTGTCGTCAACTAAAGATGCTAGCTTTTACGTAAAAAATATTTATTAAATAGAAAATAGACTTTATAACCTAATAAAAACAGGCAAACTGATGGATTTTTAAGCCAAAATCCGAGAAAATACTGATAAAAAGAAACCTATTTATGAAGAATAGATAAAGCGATTAGGGAATACAGCAATCGGTCATCGTTTGTGAAAACCAAGATAACTAATGACTAACAAAAAATGACTTTGGGACTAGATAATATTGGCAACAGAAGCGAGGATTGCTATACCACTAAAAAGAAAAGATGTAAACGATCGCTATCGCAGTAACAGCGTGAGGCAACCTACTTCTTAATGGATAACAAAATAGGTGTCGGATCGTAAAAAACCACAAACCCAACCAGTCTTCGACGGGAAAAATTACAGTAGAAGCGATCGCCATAGCTTGAAAAAACTAATGATACTGTTGATTTAAAAATGAAGAAGTTTCCAAAATAAGCCAGCTAATATCCATTCGTGACAAGTTAAGGTTGTGTGTTTTTTGTCAATCGGTTTTTAGCTCTTAGCTCTTAGCTTCTAAAGATTTTTTAGAAATTTAGTGTAAAAAGCTGCGATCGCTTATTAATTTGCTTTTATCTATATATAGTGTTTAATTTATTATTTCAAACTATATGTAGTAGTTGACTATTTGTTTTTTTTCTTAACTTGTCACCAATGGCTAATATCTAAAATAATTAAAATATTAATTTATATTAGTAGTTTATGTTGATAGTTTTTAACCGTAAGCTAGAAAAAAATTTATCTAGGTTCGACTATAGATTATGGAGCAAAATTATTTTATCCTTGGCACTATCGTGCTTATTTCTGATTGATGGCTGTAGCAACATCAGAGAAACCGCAACAACTGAAGTTACCAAGATAACTTTTTGGCACGGTATTAACCCTCCTGAGAATCGCGATATTTTTCAAACATTAGTGACAAAATTCAATCAAAATAATCCCGATCTACAAGTAGAGGCTTTATACATCGGTCAACCCGATACCCAACTCCCCAAAATATTGGCAGCAACACTCAGCAATCAACCCCCCGATATTCTCTGGTTTGTAGCGCAAATTACGGGAAAACTAGATCGCCTCGGTGCATTATTACCTTTAGAAGATTGGCTAGATAATTCCACTATAAAATCGGAAATCGATCCTGCAATGTTTGACTCGATGGAGTTAAACGGACATACTCTCTCAATTCCTTTTGCTACCAATAATGCAGCAATATTTTATCGTCCTAGTCTATTTGCTGAAGCTAAAATCGATCGCACTCCCCAAAATTGGCAAGAATTACGGGATGTAGCGCAAAAACTAACTAAAGATACCAATAACGACGAGCGAATAGATCGCCACGGTATTTTCTTGTCTTTGGGCAAAGGAGAATGGACAGTGTTTACCTGGCTGCCTTTTCTTTACAGTGCTGGAGGAGAGTTATTGAAGGGAGATCGTCCTAATTTAGTCAACCCAGGTGCGATCGCAGCACTACAGTTAGGGGCCGATTTAGTCGAGGATGGTACGGCTATTTTGTCGCCCCCCGAAAGAGGTTATGAAATTGACAATTTTATTGAAGGTAAGGCTGCAATGCAGATTACTGGGCCTTGGACTCTGGCACAATTAAAGACAGCGGATATTGATTATGATGTCTTTCCAATTCCTATCGCCCAGCAACCTGCTGCAGTAATTGGGGGCGAAAATCTTTTTGTCTTTAAAACAACTCCCGCCAGACAACAGGCTAGCTTGCGGTTTTTGGAATATGTCCTCAGCGAAGAATTTCAAACTAGCTGGGCATTAGCTACGGGTTATCTCCCTGTCAATCTTAAATCTCAACAGAGTGAAGAATATCAACAGTTTGTAGCAGAAAATCCCGCGATCGAAGTTTTCCTCCAACAAATGAATTATGCTCGCTCTCGTCCGATTATTGCGGAATATACCAGGCTGTCAGAAAACCTGGGTCGAGCAATTGAAGCGAGTCTTTTAAGAAAACAAACCCCCGAAGCAGCATTAGAGCGATCGCAACAACGTTTGGAATTAGTTTTTGGTGACTCTACTAAAGTTAATTGAAGTAAGAAAACTAAGAATTTAGGCTGATAATTGTCCGCCAGTCACATCGTATAACGCTCCTGTGACAAAGCTACTGTCGGACGAGCCTAAAAAGACGTAGGCTGGAGCAAGTTCTTCTGGTTGGGCTGCACGCTTGATAATACCATCGGTGTCGTACTTATCTACCTTCTCGATCGGCATAGTAGCAGGGATATTAGGAGTCCAGACGGGGCCTGGTACTACCGAATTAACGCGAATACCGCGATCGCCTAAATTTAAGGCTAATGATTTTGTAAAAGTATGCACTGCACCTTTAGAGGTAGAGTAATCTACTAGCATCCCTTTACCCATTTTGCCGACGACGCTACCTGTATTAATGATGGCGTCTCCTTGTGATAGATGGGGTAGTGCTGCTTTCACCATATAAAAATAGCCAAAGACGTTAGTCTCCATAGTGCGACGAAACTGTTCTAGGGAAATATCTTCAAATTTCTTTTGGGTCATTTGATAAGCAGCATTATTGATCAGAATGCTCAATTTGCCAAAATGGTTAACTACCCGATCGATCGCTTTGGTGCAGTCTTCGTAGTTGCGAACGTCTCCTTTAATGACCAGACAGTCTTTATTGCCAATCTCTTTGACCATCTTTTTGGTATCTTCTGCATCAGCATCATTGCTGTGATAGAAAATCGCCACTTCCGCACCTTCCATGGCATAGGCGATCGCAATTGCTCTACCTATACCCGAATCAGCACCAGTAATAAAAGCAACCTTTCCCGTTAGTTTATTAGCAGGATTGTAGTTTGATAGATCGCTATCGGGCTGCGGTGTCATATCCCTTTGAGACGCGGGATAATCTAGCTTCTGGGGTGGGATATCATCAGGAGTTGGACGACGTTCTTGGGTGACCATACTTGTTTTTACTACTATGATTTGATTTTTTTAGCATATTCAATACAGTAATTAAGATTAAATTAAATATTTTTTCGCGGAATGGGTCAAAAGTAGGATATTTAAAAAAAAAATAGGATTCAAAAACTATAGCTGCGGTAAGAGTAAATTTAGTTGAAAGCTTGTCTTAATGTTTATTAGTAACGAATTTTAGAAATATTCAATTTATGTCCAACCAAACATTAGAAGCCAACGTAATATCTGACGCTAAAGAAAAACTTAATGAGGTAATTCCTACTCCTCCCGAAGCTACTCCCGTATCTAGCGCGCAAGCACTTAAAGACCGTCTACAGTGGGGCGAGCCTGGTCTAACTATTATTGATGCTCGCGATCGCGCCTCATTTCTAGAAGAAAGAATTACAGGTGCAATGTTGATTGAAGATGTCAACAATCTGTCAGAAGAGCGCGAAATTTATGTTTATGCTAATAGCGATAGTGAAACTAAAGAGGTAGCGAGCAATCTACGCCAAAAAGGTTTTGAAACTGTATCTCAAATTCAAGGCGGTTTGGCTGGTTGGAAAGCAATAGAAGGTGCTACAGAAGGTAGAGCAACAGCGTAATAAACTGCAGATAGCAACAACTTTAGGGATGAAATCAAGCAATGAATGATAGCACTTTTTTATATTAATAAAACAAATTTAATTAGTATAAATATTGAGTTGTTGAAGCTGAAAACTAGGTGAATAATATTTAACCAATGTTATTTATCTAGTATTGTTGCTTAAAATTAATAATTTGTCTGTCGTGACATGATTGGCGGTTACTCGTTTTAAGTTTGTCTCTACGTTAATCATTGAAAGGAGTTTTAAAGTATGAATACTGGCGAAGAAAAATTTGCTCAAACACAACCACTTACAGAAGCAAAAGATGCAACTACTTTAGATCGAGAAGTTGGTTTGGAAATGAACGATGTCGATCGCCTGGGCAAAAATGCTGGCTTGGAAATGAGCGATCGCGAAGAACTAGGCTTAAAAAGCAAACTAGAATCAAGAGACGATAGTCGTCTGGATTTGGATAATGGCAGTCACCATTCCTACTCTGAGAAAATATAGCATTACGTATTTAAGTTAGGACATTACCCACTACCCACCACCCACTACCCACTACCCACTACCCACTACCCATTCGTGACAACTTAACGTCTTGTGCTGTTTGTCAATCGCTTTTAAGTAACTCGTCATTAAGTAATAAGTAATAAGTAATTGGGATGGTTATGACTTTTCTATTCGATCAAAAGAGTGCGATCGCGCTCTTGTCAATCTACCCCATCTACATATAGTGTTTAAAAATGAATTAAGCACCATATATGGTAGTTGACGGGTGAACGAGTTACTTAACTTGTCACGAATGCCCACTACCTACTACCCACTACCTACGAACTAATAACTTAAATTGTCCTAATACAATCTTGTACGACTATATATTGAGGGCGAGACACGGCGAATTTAGTTCGCTATGTGTAATCGCCTCCGCGAAAACCAAGATAAGCCCATTGATTGACGGGCAAGAAGCCCCACACAAGAAATGCTACGCATACGGATGTGGGGCTTCTTGCCTACTAGCTAATTTGGGTTAACCCCAATCTCATTAGTTAAATACTTGAGTCCAGTAAGGACTTCCATCGCTACTCCTAGCAAAGCCGACACCTATTTCATCAAACTGAGGATTAAGAATATTCTCTCTGTGACCTCTTGGGCTGTTCATCCAGCCTCCAATTCCGATGTTGTTATGACCTCTTCCACCATACATAACAGTCTCGGCATCTAAAGCTACTTGAGATATATTTTCACTTGACACTCCTTGTCTTACATAGCCAGTGTCATCTATACGATCCCAAAATTGGCTACCATCAGAACCAGTATGGCTCATCTTATCCATACGTGCTTGATCTAGGGAATGAAGATCTGCAGCTCGGTCGAGTTGTTGGTTAATTCTTAATGGATCTGCGCCAACCTTTGCCCGTTCTTGATTAACAAGTCCGAGAATGTCTTTATCAAAAAGATCTGTTTGATTAGCTCCAGGATTTTTTTGATTAGATCCTGTATTTCTTGGAGTAGATACAGGATTTATTTGAGTAGATACAGGATTTGTTTGAGTAGATCCTGTATTTCCTTGAGTAGATCCTGT
>CAYXWE010000050.1:6344-10700 GCA_964468145.1 uncultured Pleurocapsa sp. | reverse complement strand
GGCAGTTGCTTCCACCAAATCCCGATTCTCAACGCAGGATTGAAGTTTATGGCGACTCTATTTCTGCTGGTATTGCAGTAGAACATCCCGTGACTGGAGTAGCAGATCCCGAAGGCGACACTAGCAGTATTTCTAATGCTTACTATAGCTATGGGGCAATTTTAGCCAGGAAATATGATGCGGAAGTGTCTTTAATCGCCCAGGCTGGAATTTCTCTGGTTAATGGCTTCGGCTATTGGAATACTTTTTGGAACAATGGTACTGGAGGAGAGGCTATTTACGATAAAGTAAAACCCTTGCCAGATGCACCTGTTTGGAACTTCAATAACTATTCTCCTGACTTGGTAATTATGGCCTATGGTCAAAACGATTCTGCAACGGTAGGGGATAGTTTATCTAGCGAAGAATGGAAACAACGTTATAAACAAGCGATCGCCAATATTCGAGCCAAACATCCAGATGCTTATTTTATTGCGATGTTTCCTGCAATGTTTCACGATCGCCAGTGGGATGAGTATTTAACCGAAGCGATCGCCGAATATCGTACGGAATATAATGACGATCGCGTTTTTTCTCTAATTCACGAACAGGTTACCCCAGGTCATCCTCGCATTCAAGAACAAGAAGCAATGGCGGATACATTACAAAAGTTTATCGATACTACTCTAACCGAAAATGGTTTTAGTTGGGATCTTAATTAACTATCAATATTAACTAGATTTGACTTTATCTCTTTCGGCGCAGTATTCGTTGAGATATTCAATTTCCACTGTAATATGTTCTAAATGCAGATTAGAACTTAGGTGGGCGATCGCACTTTTGATACTTTGTATTTCTTCTCTACTGGTTTCATTTTGAACTACGACATGAGTGGTTAGTACGTGATGTTCGCCATCTAAAGACCAAACATGAGTATCGTGAACCGAATCTACGCGATCGAGATCGACAATGCTGCTTTCTAATCGTTGGATGTCGATACTATCGGGAACAGCCTGTAAAAACAAGGGTATGGTTTGGCGCAGAGAAGCGATCGCATTATATAAAATAAAACCAGAAATAAGAATTGATAGTATGGGGTCGAGGATATAGAAATCGGTAAATAGTAAGGTAATACTAACAATTAAAACTGCAACCCAGCCTAAGAGATCTTCTAATAAATGCCACCCCACTACGCTAGCATTAAGAGAAGTTTGGCGGGTTAGTCTCAGCATTGCCAAGCCATTTACTACTATGCCCAAAATAGCAAATACAATCATTCCTTTGGCATCGGCAGGTTCGGGAGCGATAATTCTGGGTATAGCCTCGCAAATAACGTAGATAGAGCCAAATAATAGAATTAAAGTATTAATTAAAGCTGCTAATAAAGATAAACGTCGATAACCATAAGAATAAGTATGGTTGCTTTTTTGTTGAGATTTTTCTTCCAAATACCATGCCAATCCTAAAGAAAGACTATCGCCCAAATCGTGTATAGCATCGGAAACAATGGCTAAACTATTAGTCCACAATCCGCCAAATATCTCTAGAATGGCAAAGCCGAAATTCAAACAGAAAGCTATTTTAATATTGTTAGTAATCTGGTGAGAATGATGATGATTGTGAATATGGTTATGGTTGTGTCCCATTACTATTTTTTGTAATTGTATTTTTGTACTGAATCTAATTTAAGCTTGATGATTCAAGAAGTTGCCATTTTAAATATTAAGCCAAATATGAATCGAGAATTTGAAGCGAGTTTTAAACAGGCTTCTGCGATTATCTCTTCAATGCCTGGTTATATTTCTCATAGTCTGCAAAAATGTCTGGAAGTGGATAACCAGTATTTACTATTGGTGAATTGGCAAACTTTAGAAGACCATACCGTTGGCTTTAGGAAATCGTCACAATATCAAGTCTGGAAAGAACTGTTACATCACTTTTACGATCCTTTCCCTACAGTAGAACACTATACAGCGATCGAATAAAAGGCGATCGCCTTATTCAAAATCAAGTTATTGTGAAATAGATCTTAAAATAATTGACAATCCTGCATAAGGGGAATTACAACGTTGGCATATTGAGCGAGTACAGCAGAGATAAAGAAATTTGTTAGAGAACTTAGCTAATTTACAAATGATGCTTAATCGATCGCACGCCCTGGTTAACCGATCGTCGTTACTCAAATATCATCGTTCTCTATCTGTTCGCTCGATCGCACTGCTAAACATACTAGCAATGCCCTCTTACTCAATATTCGAGATCTACAATCATGTCATCTAGCGAAGATTTTAAACAGGCGATTAGAGCGGGAAATATCCATGAAGCGTTTGTCGTAGCCATGAGTAATGCGCCTGAGTTAAGCATTACCACCAAAATTATCGCGTCTAATCAAAAGCAGCAGGGAAGTAGCAATGAATCTCAAGGGGATAATTGTTTACGCACTAATATTAATTTAATAGAAGGCAAAATTGAGAATGAAATAGGCGAAAAACTTACAGGCGATCGCTATTCGGAAATTCAACAGTTTCACATCCGTCAAGTTACCCAAGGGCATCAAACAATCCAGCATAATTTGGTAAGCCTACAAAAGATGTTTCAATTAATGTCAGCTTTTCAACAGCAGCAGAATAGCGAACATTTAAGCTGGGTTGATATTGCAGCCGATATCGATCGCGAGTCTCTATCGCCCCAACCAAAAACCAACCAACTCCATGGCAAAACTCCTTCGGCTTTATCTCCAGTCACAACCAGTCGTCCAAATCGTACTATTATTTCTAATGTTCCCAGAGATAATACAGAAATCGAACCCCAGCTACCCTCTTTTGAAGAGGAATCAGAGGAAGTTGTAGAGGATTTACTATCTCTGGCAGATATTGACGATGACTCCCCCGTAGAAAAGGAAGATCCTCAAGCAGAAAAAGGAGATTGGGGAGAATGGCTAGAAGAAGAACCAGAGGTTAAACCAGAGGTTTTCGATCTTAAATCGCTCAATATTAAAGAAGCTCAAAAATGGCAAAATTGGAACGCTTCTGATTCGGATTCTTCAACAGAACCCTAATAAAATAGTTCATAATTACTAACAATGAGTTACGACGTGCTGGAAAATATTACGGCGGTGGAAATAAGCACCGTTATTGTTACCGAGATTGTGGACGAGATGTTTATTCCCTGGGAAGTATATCAGGGTTTATTTTATCTTTCTGATGAGAGTTTAGAACAGTCTCAAGTCGATCCATCTTTGCGATCGCATTATTTGCAGTTACGTCGTCAACTAGAACTAGCTTATTGTTTATTACTCGTCGATTCTAATTCATCTTTATATAACCGCAGGTTAGTTAAGGAAATTCAACGGGATTTACCTGTTTTGATCGGGCAAGACTCCCAGTGGCAAACTTTGGCTACCAGGCTACCAGAACCCATTCCTAGCAGTCGCCATCAAACTATGTCTGCGATCAATCAGTTAATTGGCAATCGCTCTTTTATTAATATTCTCCAGCAGTTACACAAAAAGAAAATTGCTTTGGATCGACGAAAACGTATTTTAGATAGTTCTGATGTGCCAAATGACATTACCGATAGTGCTTATGCTCAAACTTCTTTGCAGCTAGATGGCAAAATAATCAATCGCTATGCTGAAGCGATCTTACAGAGGCGCGATCGCGATCTTTTGCTACAGCTTCACCAACAGTCTACTACTGCAGGGGAAAAACAGTGGCGGGGATTGATTGGCTTTATGTTGTCTTTGGTCAAATAAATGAAGGATGGATTGAATAGT
Source organism: uncultured Pleurocapsa sp. (assembly GCA_964468145.1). GTDB lineage: Bacteria > Cyanobacteriota > Cyanobacteriia > Cyanobacteriales > Xenococcaceae > Waterburya. The sequence goes on along the minus strand of CAYXWE010000050.1, from coordinate 6,946 downwards.
TGTATTGAGATTGAATGCGATCGCATTAGTCGTCGGGTAACAATTCCCCGTCGGGTTAATTTTAAACTGACTCCCGAAGTAATTGACAGTTTGCAGCAAATTAAAGCAGATCGACATATTTTAAAACTCAATTCTCAACAAATTATCGATTTACGCTACTATGCTTTGCTTAATGCCCATTTACCCCACAAAAAAAACGCTCCATCTCTTCAGCAGTCGGAGTTAACTTTTAGTAGCAGTTTGCCAATAGATTATTCTCGTTCGACTACTGTAATTCGCAGCACTATTAATTCAGCAGGACAAATATCCCAGGAAATTCAACGAGATTTATGGCAAAATCCCGACCTAAGATCTAAAACAATTGAGGTTCACTATTGGCTCATAGAAGAGATTTTTAGACAACTTCCATTATTAAGACAAGATCGTATTTCTATTTTAATTTTAGTTTGTTGGCTACCCGTCGCGATCGTATTCGCTGTTTTACTCTGGTTTTTGTTACCCCTGTCTTTTTTATTCAAAGTAATTTTAATTATTATCGGTCTTCTACTGTTAAAAGCATTTATAAACTATCTAATCAGAAAAAAACTCAAACTTTGGATTAT
>CAYXWE010000050.1:0-6244 GCA_964468145.1 uncultured Pleurocapsa sp. | reverse complement strand
TGTTAAAAGCATTTATAAACTATCTAATCAGAAAAAAACTCAAACTTTGGATTATTTATAACTGTCTTTAGTCATTAGTCTTTCGTCATTAAACCTACTCCAAAATGATTTAGGGATGCTATATAAAGTTGCACCACAATTATATTTTCTTTACCCATTACTTATTACCCACTACCTACGAACAGTTAGCTTAACTTATCAAATACATAACCATGTACGGCTATATGAGGTTTTCCACACTAAAGTTCTTAATTACAACCTGCCATAATAAAAACAGTTAATCGAGGACACAATAACGCAGATGAACTTTTCTATTTCTTCCTTGTACGACTGGTATCGCAGTGCTATCCGTCATCCCAAGTATCGTTGGTTAGTAATGTTGGGTACGGTGGTTTATCTTATTAGCCCCATTGACTTTTTACCCGATATTTTTCCCATCGTCGGTCAAATAGATGATGTAATGTTAGCGGGTTTGCTGTTTACTGAATTGTCCCAAATGATGATAGCTAAAATACAAGCACGTCAAGAAAATAATCCTACTACAGCTACAGAAAATCCTGGTAAAGAAACTGTTGATATTGATGCCGAAACTGTAGCAAGCAACTAATGTTTGGAAAATACAATATTTATAGATATCTATATTAAATCTATAAACTAAATATTCACATAGCGATCGCTTTACCGAAAACGATCGCTCTTTTTATTCTTGATAGTCACTTTGTATTTCTACATCCAAAGTATCTTCATCTACATAAATATACAAAACATTGGGGCGACAGCATACTTGACAGTCTTCGGTATATGATTGCTGCATTCCCGCACTGATATCGACAAAGGTACTATTCGTTTCGCCACAAAAAGCGCAGACATATTCAGAGGTGGTTTGCATAATTTTTATAATTATTAATTTATTGTTGAGGATTGAGCCTTAACTGATAAAGCTTCGTTGAGGTGTTTGACTAAAGTTTTTTGGGGTAATGGCCCTTTTAGATGTTGCCAGGGAAGTATTGTATCTTCTGTATCCCAGCGATCGCGAACGTAATAGTCCAAGGGTGGTATTTGTCCTCGTAATTGTTTGAAGGCGCGTTTGTAGCTGCCTACAGAGTCGCCAAACTCCCTAGTCAGAAGTAACAGTTTACCCAAACGGCGATCGCCACGGGATATAAGAGCCTGAATAACAGACCAGTTATAGCTTTCAGGACGAAAATCAATACCTTGCTTTCTCAAATTCTTTTCTAAATACTTCAGTCGTTTTTTAGCATCGGGATTGACACCGTACCATTGAAAAGGAGTATGAGATTTGGGAACAAAGGTACTGCAACCAAGAGTTAAACGCAAACCAGGGGCAGCTTTTTTAATCGCTGACATCATTTCTACTGTTTGTTCTACATCGCTCATCGATTCTCCAGGAATACCCACCATGCCATAGAGTTTGAGGGCTTTTAAACCACCTGCTTTAGCATTAACCGCAGCCTGAATTATTTCTTCATTAGTTAGCTTTTTATTCACAATTTGTCGGATTTTTTCCGAACCACTTTCTACCGCGATCGTAATCGAACGGGTATCGCGGTTAGCTAAGGTAGAAGCTAGCTTTTCGGTAACTGTATTAGTACGTACCGAAGCAATGCTGAGACGGACATCTTGATATTGGGGTTGAGATAAATAATCGAGGATAGTTTCAAATTCGGGATGCTGGGTAACAGAAGCACCGAGTAAACCCAAACGCCTAGTTACTTTTAAGCCTTTTTCGATCGCGGGAATTAGAGAACCCTCTAAAGATGCAGTACGAAAGGGTAGTGTCAGATAGCTAGCCAAACAAAAGCGACACATTTCTGGACAACTGCGTACCACTTCCACCATATAAATATTTTCCCAGGCTGCTTTTTCTGTTACTACCGTAGAAGCAGAGAGAGTGTTACCCCGATAGGTTTGTTTTTCAACTTGGGTAGGAATATCGCTATCGATAGGAGAGATAGAGGCGATCGCCCCATCCAGACTGTGGTAGGTTATCTCGTATAGGCTGGGAATATAGATTCCTGGGACTTTTGCTAAGTGTTTGAGTTGAGAAATGCGATCGCAGTTTCTTACCCGCTGATAAGCATCGATAAAATCGTCTAGTAAATTCTCTCCATCCCCAAGTAAAATAACATCAAAAAAATTCGCTAGCGGTTCGGGATTGGCAGTCAAGACAGCACCACCGCCAAATACTAAAGGGTGTTCTGCTGTTCGATCGACAGTATGAAGGGGAATGTCTAAAGATTCGAGTAAATTAAATATATTGATGTAGTCTAGTTCCCAAGATACGGAAAATCCTAGTAATTCAGGATTGCGGGGTAATGATTCGCTTAGATCGCTAAACAAACGACTGACATCAACATCCCCACGCATTGCTAAAGTCGCCCAGACGATCTGAAAACCCAGACTGGTGATACCGATGGTATATTCGTTGGGAAAGGCAAAGATGACAGGAATAGCGTTATTTTCTGGAGTTACAGGGTCAAATAATAAACGTTCTTGTTGAAATACAGACACAGATAATTAATTGTAGGTATCAAATATTGACGTACTCAACTAATTATCGATCGCTTTGGAATTATTCGCTTTGGAATTATTTGGAGTACTTCCCCTGTTAGGATTATTGTCTTTGACGGAATACTTCGTAAAGAGCGATCGCTGCTGCTACAGAAGCATTGAGACTGGGCGTTTGTCCCGCCAGAGGAATAGCTACTAACTGGTCGCAATTTTTCTCGGTAAGCTGACTCAAACCTTTCCCTTCTGAGCCGACTACCAAGCCAACCGAGCCACTAAAATTGGTTTGGTGTAATAAATTATCAGTATCTGCAGTAGTACCATAAATCCAGAAACCAGCCTCTTTAAGTTTAATAATAGCCTGGTTGAGATTGACTACTCTGGCGATCGCCATATTTTCTAATGCTCCCGCCGATACTTTCATTACCGTAGAAGTAACCCCCACCGCACGACGTTTGGGAATGACTATTCCTCGAACTCCTAAAGCTTCAGCCGTGCGAATAATTGCCCCCAAATTATGGGGATCTTCAATACCATCGGCAACTACAATTACGGGATCGGGAGTTTGCTGGGCGCGATCGATTAACTCTTCTAGATCCCAATAAACATAAGGCGCAACCTGGGCTACAATTCCTTGATGATTGCCTCCTTGGGTTAAATTCGACAAACGACGAGAATCAACCTCATCAACAATTGTACCGTTGGCTTTGGCTTCTTTAATTAAGGGATAAAACTGACCGTGACCCATCAAAGTATCGGTAAGCCAAATACGGTTAATTTGGCGATCGCTTTTTAATGCTGCTAAGACAGCATGACGACCGTAGGTTAAATCTATTTCTTCTTTTGGTTCGTCCGAAGCAATAGAAAATGAATTGGGGGTAGATTGATTGGGCTTACTACTTTTGGTGCGATCGATTTTAATCTTTTTCTTCTGGCGATTATGAGAAGATTTAGATTTCATTATTTAAACCCTGCTACGGTAACGAAAGCTTATTGTCCGCTGAAAGATTGTTAATTGTCAATCAGTCCAAAATCAAGTTTGGACAGTAACTCTTGCAAACGAGCGGGATTAGTTATGTGGAGATACCCAACTAGAGCTTCAAAGCCCGTTGCTTGCTGATATATCTGACGAGATAAACGACGGGGCTTGGCGGTAGATGCGTTACGGGCGCGACGCAAAATTTCTTTCTCGGTATCCAGCAAATCGGGCAACAGGGTTGATAAATGAGTCGCCTGACTTTCGGCTCGTACTTGGGTGACAACTTGACTATGATAATTAGCCATACGTTTGGGTGGCATTAAGAACATGGTGCGAACGTAAAGTTCAAATACAGCATCTCCTATATATGCTAAGGCGATCGGTGACAACCGTTCAATCTGAATTAATCGATCGGTTGTCATTTCACTTGCCATAAATTTGAAATCTACCAAAGTTTGAGCCGTGTCTATTGGCGCACTGTTATTTTTATCTTAATTTTTGGTTAATTCATATCCCTAAGGGGATTTTATTTCTTGATATTTTCCAGCGCAACTTCTACAGAAGGCTGGAGAGAAAGAAATTTTTCCAAACGAACGAGTTTGACGGTTTGGGTAACTCGCGGATTAGTTACAACCTGCAAGCTACCGCCAACAGTCTGCGCCTTTTTGACAAGCTGCACTAAAGCTCCTAACCCAGAACTATCAATGAAATCAATTTGTGCGAGAACCAAAACGAGGTTATTTGGCCCCTCGTCAATACAGTTACCGATAACTTTACGAAACGCGGGTTCTGAAAAAGCATCTAGTAATCCAGTAAGACGAAATATTTGGTGATTTTCCCTGACTTCGCGAGTGCCTCTTAAGCTTACGGTCAGGTTTAGCTGCTCAGGAATAGCCCTCCTCCTCAACTGTGACCTTGTAATTATCTAGATAGATGCCTAGTAGAAAAGACCGCGCAAAAAACACGACTCAATTACTACTAACTCAATCTCAATGGTAAAGTATAGCCCATTTTTACTGGCAATGTTTAGTTATAACGATGTATATGCTGTGTTTCATCTCTAAACAAAAAAATCAGCCAAGCTCCTGGTTTTTGGTTTGTTCTCTATAAAAAACCCTACTTTTGTTGCAGAAGTAGGGTTGCAGAGCAAGAGGAATTAATTTTTTAAAATTTCATCTCTTAGCGATTCACATATTCTTGGGAATCGCTTTTGAATTGATAAGATATTACTCTCTCAAGTATTTAAAATACAATCGTGTAAATACTGAACTTTAGTAACTTAAAAATAGTTATTTATTAGTTATTTCTACGTAGTGGGTGGCTACGAATCAAAATTTATCTACTAAAACTAATGTCTATTTCTCGTTCTTTATCAAAATATAAAAAAAGTGTCTTGGGAATCGCTTTATTAGCGTTGCTGGTTGTATTTCAGGTATTTGTTGTACCAGAATGGACGAATCAACCCGTAACGATTAAAACTCTAATTCGGGCGGACGAAGCATCTCAACTACAGCCATTGGTGACTAAATTTAATCAACAGCATTCTGATATTCGGCTGGAAATCGTCGAAGCACCGAGCGATAGCAATCAAGTAGAAGACTTATATACCTCGTCTTTTTTATTAGGCAATTCCCCTTACGATATAGTTTATATGGATATCGTTTGGACTCCCAAATTTGCTGCTGCGGGTTGGCTAAAAGATCTCAGCGATCGCCTGTCTGATACTGCAGCAGAGCAATATTTAAAAGGAGATATTGCGGGGGGAATGTATGAAAATAGTTTATACCGTATTCCTTTCCGTTCGGATGCGGGAATGCTCTATTATCGTCAGGATTTGCTAGCTGAGGCTGGATACGAACCCCCCGAAACTTTTGACGAACTATTAGAAATTTCTCAAGATTTACAAAAACAAGGCTTGGTTGATTGGGGTTATGTTTGGCAGGGCAAGCAATACGAAGGTTTAGCAGCCATGTTTGTAGAGGTATTGCAGGGTAGCGGCGCTTTCTGGGTCAATCCCGATACTTTGGAGGTAGGCTTAGATAAGCCAGAAGCCATCGAAGCAGTCGAGTTTTTACGCAGGGCGATCTCTCTTAAGATTTCTCCTCCTGGAGTAACTACCTACGCAGAAGAAGAAGCTCGTTTATTGTTCCAAAATGGTAAAGTTGCCTTTTTGCGTAATTGGCCCTACGTTTATAGTCTGGCATTAGAGTCTGATATTGCAGGGAAATACAGCATCAAACCAATGGTTCATGCTGTGGGACAAGATAGCGGTGCAACCTTAGGGGGATGGGGACTTGGTATTGCTAGCAGTAGCAAATATCCCGATGCAGCCTGGGAAGTAATTGAGTTCCTTAGTAGCGAAGAGTCTCAACGAGAATTTATTTTAGAAACGGGCTTTGTACCCAGTCGCACTTCTTTATTCGACGATCCTAAAATTGTGGCTAAGTATGATTACTATCCTAAATTGTTAGATGTTGTCAGAAGCTCTGCTTTGCGCCCTCCTATTTCTCAATACGCTCAAGCCTCTGATATCCTTCAGCGTTACCTCAGTGCAGCGATCGCTAACAAAATGACCCCCGAAAAAGCAATGCAGGCTGCTGCTAATGAAACCCGAAGTTTATTAAATCGTTAGAAAAATAACATAATTGATGGGATTAAAGCAGTTGGCACAGGCGCGATCGATCCTCAAAAAATTAAATTAATTTGCTTTAAATCTTTAGTAGAACTGGGTTGCGT
>CAYXWE010000049.1:0-10871 GCA_964468145.1 uncultured Pleurocapsa sp. | reverse complement strand
CACTATAGTGAAAAGAATCTCTTATGGCATCAGGGCGATCGTTTTTACCTTCAACGACAAAAGTAACGTGAGCAGTATCAGTTCCACCATTGCCATCAGACACAGTATAGTCAAAGCCTACCTTAGCAGTTTCACCTTTTTGTAGATAGTCAAAATCGCTACCAGCATCAAAATCGATATTACCATTTTGGTTGACGAAGACATCACCTTTATCTAGATGAATCCACTTACCACCACCAATGTTTTTACCGTTAACTTTGATAACTTTTAGGCTATCTCCATCAATATCAGTATCATTATTTAAGAGGTTTTTGCCATCGTAACTACCACGTTTTTCATCTTCACTATAGTGAAAAGAATCTCTTATGGCATCAGGGCGATCGTTTTTACCTTCAACAACAAAAGTAACATGAGCCGTATCAGTTCCACCGTTACCATCAGACACAGTATAGTCAAAGCCTACTTTGGCAGTTTCACCTTGTTTTAGATAGTCAAAATCACCATTAGCAGCAAAATCGATATTACCATTTTGGTTAACAAAAACATCACCTTTATCCAGATGAATCCACTTACCATGACCAATGTTTTTACCGTTAACTTTAGTAACTTTTAGGCTATCTCCGTCAAGATCGCTGTCATTATTTAAGAGGTTTTTACCATCGTAACGACCACGTTTTTCATCTTCACTATAGTGAAAAGAATCTCTTTTGGCATTGGGTGAACTGTTAGCTTCATTTGTGGGATGAGACATAGTAATTTATATTTTATTTAAAATTTGTTGGAGAGAATATTGATTAGATTATTAGAGTAAGTAACTAGCAAAAAATTTTTGAGTCACTCAAGTAATCCTAATAATTACTTAAGTACTTATATTACATGTCAACTTCAAATAATAATGTAATTAGCTTAATCTTTAAAAAAGTAGTCTATTTCTTCATTTCCTCTTTAAATTTCAAATAAAATGACCAAATAATTAATAAGAGCGCGGGTTCGCTTGCTCATCCTGCATCGAGGTTTACTCGCTCCCTTTTAGGTAGTCGGTAACTGATTATAATTACGGGCGTTGGTAAATAGAAGTATGATTTCTCAAGCTTAAATATTTTACTGAGATTAAAAAGCCTAGAGCAAAAGTCCCCCAGGCTTGGGAGATTTAGGGGGCAGTTTTAAATAACCTTTATGAACGGGATTTAGTATCATACCTGAAATTACCAACGTCTAATTACGAATTATCAATTATCAATTACGAACCCCAGCGTAGCGACTTGACTTATACCCATAAGTATATTTACTCATCATTCAGAATTAATTGTTGACGATGTACGTTCAGTAGCTGCACTTCGACTTTAGCCACTCTCTCTAACATATAAATTAAATTATCGGGGGATAAATTAGTACCGTCGTTGCGACAGCTACCAGTAAAACGAATTACTGCTGTATTGCTTTGTTTATCTACCGATTCTAAAGTAAGAGAAAACAGGCGATCGCGTAAATTAATCTGTTTTTTATTTCCTGATTTAGTAAATTTCTCCCAAATTATTTCCTGGCTATGATTAATCGCCTCTAGCCACATTTCCCACTCAGGATTTTCCGCCTGTACTGTAATTAGATATTCTGCCTTATCCATTATCCGACTGGCATTAAGAGCTTTGACATCTACCTCTTCTATCTTATAAATGGGGATATTTTCTGGTAGTTGGGCTGCTAAACGGGTGCGGAATTCTTCTGCATCCATGTCTTCGGTTAATTCAAAATCAACAATCTCGCCATTGCTGGTAATACCCAAAGATAATGCACTAGCGATCGAAATTTTGGGGCCTGGATGGTATCCTCCAGTAAAGGATATGGGTAAGGCTGCACGACGAATAGCGCGATCGAACAGACGCACTAGATCGAGGTGACTAATAAGCCCCATTTCCTCTCTCTTGCCAAACCACATTCTGAGTTTTTGGGCTTTATTTTGATTGGGTTTAAAGTGTCCCACAAACTTAGGAATCTCTGGGGGTTTAACTACAATATTGTGTCCGAAATCAGTTCCGCAAACACCACAGTGGGAACAGCCTTCAAAGGCACAGTCGGGTACGGTAGCAGCATCTAAGGCTCGTTTTAAATCATCTTTTAACCATTGTTTGTCAATGCCAGTATTTAAATAGTCCCAAGGTAAAGGCGCGTCTAAACTATCGCTTAATTCTTTTCCTTCTTCCTTAAATACATTCCATTCGCCATTTTCTACTAGACGGTATTTCCAAGTAAGATCCGCTTCAGCGATCGCCTGTTCCCATGCACCATAAGCTTTATCTAGATTTTCCCACCAGGAATCCATTCCCGCCCCCAGTTCCCAAGCCCGTTTGACGACTGCGGATAAACGGCGATCGCCTCTACCTACGAAGTCTTCCATAGCGGAGATGCGGACATCGGTATAGTTGATCTTTACTCCTCTAATACGGCGAAATTCTTCTTTGAGTAATTCTTGTTTGCGGAGAAATTCGCTAGTAGATACGGAATGCCATTGGAAGGGGGTATGGGGCTTGGGGGTGAAGTTGGAAATCGTAATATTGAAGTTGAGGCGTTTATTACTCAGGCTCGTGCATTCGCGACGCAACCACCTAACTGTATCGGCGATACCCACTACATCGACATCGGTTTCTCCTGGCAAACCAATCATAAAGTAAAGTTTTACTTTACTCCAGCCACGGGCGACAGCAGTTTGAATGCCCCGCAGTAACTCTTCGTTAGTAAGTCCTTTATTGATTACATCCCGCATCCTTTGCGTACCAGCTTCGGGGGCAAAAGTTAAACCAGATTTACGCAAGCCACCAATGATATCGGCAATATTATCATCAAAGCGGTCTACCCTTTGACTGGGAAGGGATAAAGAGATGTTTTCTGACTGTAGGCGGTTTTTGATTTCCATTCCCACCGCAGGAAGGGCTAAATAATCCGAACAACTGAGGGATAATAAAGAAAACTCATTATAACCAGTGGCACGCATTCCTTTGGCGATCGCGTCTACCACTTTTTCTGGTTCGACATCGGTAGCAGGGCGGGTTAACATTCCTGGCTGACAAAAACGACAACCGCGAGTACAGCCCCGTCTAATTTCTACAGTCAGGCGATCGTGTACTGTTTCTACGAAGGGTACTAAACCAATAGAATAGGCAGGAATGGGGGTAGCTACCCGACGCAATATTCTTTTGGGTACATCGTCGTTTATGGGATGTACAGAGCCATCTTTTGCCATTTCATAGAATCTAGGGACGTATACCCCAGGAACTTGAGATAAATCTAGTAGTAACTCTGATTTACTCAGTCCTGCTGCTTTTCCTTCTTTGATAACAAAACCTATTTCGGGCAATAATTCTTCGCCATCGCCCAAAGCAATAAAATCGAAGAAATCCGCATAGGGTTCGGGGTTAGAAGTAGCAGTTTGTCCTCCTGCAAAGATTAAGGGATAGTCGCCCTCGTCTCTTTCTTGCCAAGTTAAGGGAATATTTGCCAAACTCAGCATCTCTAAAATATTAGTCGCCCCCAACTCATAGCTGAGACTAAAGCCCAAAATATCAAAATCCTGTAGGGGGCGTTTTGACTCTAGGGCAAATAAGGGCGTGTTAGTGGCTCTTAACTTAGCGGATAAATCCGCTGCGGGGAGATAAGTGCGATCGCATAACTGTTGGGGTTGGGCATTGATTATATTGTAAAGAATAATATGACCCAAGTTCGATGCCCCGACTTCGTATACTTCGGGATAAGTAAGTACCCAACGCACTTTGGCTTCTGTCCATGGTTTGTGTACCGCACCGAGTTCGTTGCCTAGATATCTAGCTGGCTTGAGGATATTGGCATCAATGGGGTTATCAAAAGTAGCGGTCAAAACTTATTTCTCCTGGTGGGGGCAACTATCTCAATTTTATCAAAAAGCTAAAAGCAAAAAGCTTTTAGCCTTGAAAAACCTAGAACTTTCATTAGTATATTGACAAATGACAAATGACTATTAAATGAATCATACCCGATCTCCCGATCGCGATCGGGTTGATTCTTGCCCTTTTTTTAATCGGTTAAAGACGATTAATTAGTATCGGTTGTTGTTTTTTTAGTTTGCTCGATCGCTTTTTCCATTTCCTTACCGATTCGATCTTTGTATTCTGCTGGTGCAGCGACATAGGCTTTTTTGAGCAGGGGTTGGGCTGCGCTAAAGTCTCCCTGTTTTTCTAAAACTAAGGCTTTAGCTAAGATCGGACGAAAATCTTCTTCATTACCTTTAGCTATTTCATCATAAAGAGCGATCGCTTCTGAATAACGTTCTTGCTCGGTATAAACTTCTCCTAATAAAAATTCTACGGATTCTGTATCGATAGATTTGGCAGTAGAACTATCCGCTTGACCCAATTTAATTGTCTCTTTTAATAAGGCGATCGCTCTTTCTGGCAAGTCTTGAGTCAAATATAAATTAGTAATTCCCCCTAGGGCATAAATGTCCCCTGGATGGGATTCTAAAACCCGATTGTATGCGGATGCCGCCCCTTCATAATCTTGAGTTTGTTGTTTAGCTTGGGCTAACAAATTGGCATATTCTGTTTGTTCTGGGTTAAGTTTTGCTAACTTTTCTAATGGTGCGATCGCGCCCTCGATATCTTTTTCCTGTAGCCTAATTTTTAGTAAACCAGTCAGTGCCGTATTATTTTCTGGCTCTCTGGCTAAAACTTTTTGATAGCCATTGGCTTCAGCTTCTAGTTTAGTCAATTGTTGCTGCGATAGCACAATGGTTTCGCTGTTAGCATTTTTGGCTAGCTGTTTTCCTTCTACTACGCTACCCACTAGAGGTAAGGCGGAAACTGTTATCAAGGAAAATAACATTACTCCTAAAACAAGATAAACCCAACTACTATGTTTTTTTTTCATGATGTTACCAATATGATGTGCGATCGCGCCATTATACTTAACTTGTCGATCTTGGTCTATGCCTAGATCGAGATGACTCAATTTTAAACGGGTTGACCCATCGTTAGGTTCAGTAATAGATTTGAGCTTAAATAAACTAGGGGTTATTCTATATTTTCAGGGGAGTATATAATTACAATCTCCTATATAATTTAATCTCTCTTGCATTTATATAGTATTGCTGCGATATTTATCGCTCTACGAATTTGCCTAATAATAATCCCTTAAATAAACCAGAACAACCCACTGCTGCCAATCCATCGGTCGAATCTACCATGTCTAATCAATCTCCAGATTCTATTCCTAATTCAGAAGTTCAATCTACCCCCGAAAGAAAACAGCCGATCCCCCCACCATCTCATCCCAGACAGTATCGAGCGATTGGTTTGGTTCGAGCTAAATACCAACGAAGTGACGAACAAATGACTCAGGGGACGTTGTTAACTAGCGATGGAGCAGAAATTGAAGCGGTTTTACTCGGTCGTATTATTAGCTTAATCAAAAATCACCTCGACCTAGAGCAAGAGCATCTATGGGTAGTGTATCCCAGAACTAAGGCAAAAGACGATCGCCTCCACGTCCAAATTGTTGGGGTATGGGAACCAGAAACTCTCAACCAAGACGAAGAAATTGATGAAGCTGCCAGTGCAGAAGCAGATCATGGCTATTTTTCAATTCGCGGAGAAGTTATTTTTTATTCCCTCGAAGAAAAAACGATTATTATCAAAATCAAGCAGTTTCCTCGTAAAGAAGGAGATAAGCCCAAATTCTTTAAGCTCAAACTTAAGGGAGTCTTGGGTGAAAAACCCCTCAAGCGTTTTTGGGATGTTAAGGTGCGCCTCGAAGGAGAAGATTTAATCATTGAAGAGGGTACAGACTTGGGCTTTGCTCAAAAACGCAAACCAAAATTCAAAAAAGACCCCAAAAAGATTCAACTAAGGTCTTCTCGTCCTAGTCCCAGTCGTCCTAAAACTAATCCTACGAGATCTGGCGCGATGGCACGACCCATTCCTAAAAAAAAGCAACGTGACGGAAACTAGTTATTGAACGAAGGCTGATGGCTGAGGGCTGAAGGTTGAAGGAGACGATAATCATTAATTGTTAATTATTCCAAGGAGATACTAGATCGATTAGTATCTTGGGGAACAAAAGCGCGATCGCTTGGTAAAGGGGCGACGGGTTCGGTTAGGGTAAATTTACCCGACTCAATCCATTGTTTTAGCTCTTGTGCCACCTGTTGCGAGCGATATTTACTGGCGAGGGGAGCGACTCTGACGGATTTGCCATCAATAGTAACGTGACCCTTTTGCAGTTGTTCGTAACTTACCAAACCAAAAGTAGGGCGGACTCTACGGGGTATAGAAAAGTCAATTACGGGGGCAACTACTTCTTTGTCTCTTACTGCACAATTAACGATTACTTTCTCTGTCAATACTGGTAAAGCTATCCCCACCCCCAGCATCAATGATGGGCCATAATTTTTAAAGTAACAGCCCCTAACCCAGTTAGCATCCATTTGTTTGGCATCGCCAATTAAGGCAGCCGTTGCAGCAGGGCCAATAGGGGTTCGATTGGGCAAGCGTTTTTGTCGGGGGAAATGTTGCGTGCCTTCCCAGGCTATATAGCCAATACCACCACCCAAAAATATTTTGCTACCAATTCCTACTAAATTGAGATCGGGGTCGTTAATTAGGGGAGAAATTGCCCCAGGATTGGAATATACCGCATTACCCAATCTAGGCTGTAGGGGGCCGAGATAAGTATATAAAGTGCGATCGCCTCCATTGATTCCCACAATAAAGTTTTGATATAAATTGCGGGGATTAAATAAATAGAATTGATTGATATTATCTTTGGTAATAGTGTTGTCCCAACTTGCTCGTGGATAGCAATCAGTTTTGTGTCCGATCGCTTTTAACTGAACCGATTTCCCTGCAATCAAGTCTTCAATTACATGACCGCCACCTTTCTCCCAGCCAACTCCTTCCCTGCGATCGCTTTCACTTTCATTGGTATTATAATCAGCTATGGCAGTCGCCCCTAAATATAGATCTACTGCCCCAAAACCCGCATAAGCAGAAATACCATCTAGCCAACACTGACGAATTTTAATCGGCGGATCGGTATGTCCCAAATTAATAATTGCCCCAGAAGACTCCATCGGTTCAAATGTCCCCGTGGTAATGACATCTACCTCTTGGAATATCTTATCTATTCCTAGGGTAGCTACCTTGGCTTTTACTTCTGCTACCGTCCAAGCAACTACTTGACCGCTATTAATTTTGTCGTTAATCTCCGCGATCGTTCTTTTCATTAAAAACTAATAACTAATGACTAATGACCAAAAACCAAAAATCAATCACTCTTCCCCTTCGCGATCGATATCTCTTCTATTAAGATCTCTCGGTACGCGACGGCGATCGCCCGATAGGGAAAATTGCCAATTATCTAGAACATCTTTAACAATTACTTCCTTAAACCAGATTTGACCGACAACTGTCAGGGGCAAAGAAAGTAATAAACCCAGAAAGCCAAAAAAGGTAGCAAAAAATAATTGAGATAAAAGGGTGATGGCTGGTAATAAAGATACCTGCTGCGCCATGACAATTGGAGTCAGAATATTGCTTTCTACCTGTTGAATAATTATATATAAAATCAGCACCGCAAAAGCTTTCCAAGGAGCTTCAATTAAAGCGATCGCCATGGGAGATAAAACACTTACTGTCGGGCCTAGGTTGGGAATAAAAGTCATTACCCCCGCCAGCATTGCTTGAGACAAAGCCAAAGGAATACCCAAGATTAATAAGCAAATAAAACTCAACAGAGCAATTACCACCATATTAAACAGAATTCCCACCAGCCAGCCTTCTAAACCTTCGCCACACAAATCCATAATCTCGTCAACTCTGCGTCGATAAAATGCAGGAAACAGGCGCATAAATCCTTGACGATAAGAAACTGGATCTGCCAGCAACATTAGAGTAATGGCGAATAATAATAAAATACTTACCAACACTCCCAGAGAATTGTAGAAGATTGTTAATCCTCCCCCCAAAAATTGCTGAATAAAGGGTTGTAGCTGTCGGTTCAAACCCTCCGTGTCGGGTAAAATATTAATAATTCTGGGATCGAGACTCTCAGAAAGTAAATCTAGCCAAGTATTTAGTTTTTCTATACCCTGGGGAACTAGTCTGCCTAATGCTTGAAACTGATCTATGAAGGGTGGAATCACAACCCAAATACAGCCGATAGCTACCAAAATTAAAAATGACATTGAAAGAAACACTGCCAAGCCCCTCTGCATACCCCGCTTCTGGAAATTTTTAACCAAAATATTGAGAGACGTGGCTAAAACTATGGCAGTAAATAGCAGCAGCAGCAGTTGTTTGATCTGCCACAAAACATAGAGAGAGATAAAAAAGACAATTAGACCGATCCAAGAGCCAAAATTCACGGGGGTGAAGCCTCCATGTAGGAGGTACGCTAGAGAAGATAGTTCGCTCTATAGGTTAACCTGCATTATCTTAAATACGAAACTTTACTTTTTTGATTGAGCCAAAAATCTTGGAGATAAAGCAATAAGTTTAATCTTGTTGCCGATCGCTTTAAAATAAAATCGCTTTAAAATAAAATCGCTTTAAAATAAAATAGTAGTTCTGTATCCCAGCATAATTATCGATCTTTTTATGAACAACGCCAGCAAGAAATACAATATAGTTACCTTCGGTTGCCAGATGAACAAGGCTGATTCTGAGCGTATGGCTGGCGTACTAGAAAACATGGGTTTTGAAGCTTCAGAAGACCCCAATTTGGCAGATTTGGTTCTTTATAACACTTGCACTATTAGAGATAATGCAGAACAAAAGGTTTATTCTTATCTCGGCAGACAGGCCAAACGCAAACACAAAGATCCCAATCTAACTTTGGTCGTGGCAGGATGCGTAGCACAGCAGGAAGGAGAACAGCTATTGCGTCGCGTACCTGAATTGGATTTGGTAATGGGACCCCAACACGCCAATCGTCTAGAAGACTTGTTAACTCAGGTGTTTGATGGCAATCAGGTAGTTGCTACCGAGCCAATTCATATTATGGAGGACATTACCAAGCCTCGTCGCGATAGTGATATTACTGCTTGGGTCAATGTTATCTATGGATGCAATGAAAGATGTAGTTACTGCGTCGTTCCTAATGTTAGGGGTGTCGAACAATCCCGCACCCCCGAAGCAATTCGCGCTGAAATGGAAGAATTAGCCGATCGAGGCTATAAAGAAATTACCCTTCTAGGGCAAAATATTGATGCCTATGGGCGAGATCTCCCTGGCAGTACTCCCGAAGGCAGGCACAAACATACTCTGACAGATTTGCTTTATTACGTCCACGATCTTCCCAATATCGAACGCATTCGCTTTTCTACCAGTCATCCCCGTTATTTTACCGAGAGATTGATTAAGGCTTGTCGGGAATTACCTAAAGTCTGCGAGCATTTTCATATTCCTTTTCAGTCGGGAGATAATGAGATTCTCAAGGCAATGAAACGAGGCTATACCCACGAAAAATACCGTCGCATTATCGAGACGGTTCGCAGCTATATGCCCGATGCTTCAATTTCTGCTGATGCTATCGTTGGTTTTCCTGGGGAAACAGAAGAGCAGTTTGTCAATACTTTAAAACTGGTCGAGGATATTGAATTCGATCTGGTTAATACCGCTGCTTATTCTCCCCGCCCTGGCACTCCTGCTGCTTTATGGGATAATCAACTGAGCGAAATTGAAAAAAGCGATCGCCTGCAAAGATTAAACCGTTTAGTGGCAGTATGTGCCGAAAAACGCTCCCGCAGGTATTTGGGTAGAGAGGAAGAGATTTTAGTCGAAGCTCAAAATACTAAAGATCCCAATCAAGTTATGGGACGCAACCGAAACAATCGTCTTACTTTCTTCCCTGGCAAAATTGAAGAACTACACGGTAAAACAGTCAAAGTGAAAATCACAGAAATTCGCGCCTTTAGCATCACGGGGGAAGCGATCGAGGTTTTACATTAATTCAAAATTACTAGGAAAAAAGTTAATTTATATTAAGCGTTTATTTAGTTTTGAAAATTTTTGGCGTTTAAAAAATTGTTACTAAATAAATATCAATACAATACAGATAAAAGTTATTAGTTATTCGGGCGGTCAACATTGGCGGTCAACCCGCCAATTACGCCCTCAGTTATTAGTTACTAGTAGGTATAAATACCATCGCCCTCATTCTGGAGCGAAAATTCAGAATCAGCGAGGCTTTTAGTTTGCAAAAAAACTAAAGACTAAAAACTAAAAACTACTCGATAAAAACCACATCAAAACTAAAAGAGAATTAGAAAATGGCAAATAAAGATTTTTTTCTAAGTTCCGATGATGCTCAGACTATGGGCGACATTAACTACATGAGAAAGTCTGTCAGAGTAAGACATACTTTTCCCAAAACTTTAAAAAATCCCGATGGTTTTGCGACCGAAAAAGAAGTATCCTCTTCTAACGGTAGATATATAGATAGTTTTAACAATAGCGTTAGTATTACCCCTGGTACAGCTTCTAATTTCTCAACCACAAACAATACTAGTAGCAATTTCAATCCCGAACCAATAAATACGACTCCTAAAAAACGTCCTCAAGGCAGCAGTATGGATATGTTCCGTAATATGGCTCGTAATATCGGCAAAAGATAAATTTTGTTTTTGCTTTTCTTGAATTAAAATTATTTCTGGCGCGATCGATTATTGTTATTGTGATAGTCGCTCGCGTTTTTAATTGAGAAAGTAAGACATTATTAGATGAAACAAATCCTGGCTCAAATCAAGCCCTATCTACGTTGGTTTATTTGGGGGGGAGTATTATTTTTCTTAATTAAAACTTTCAAAGATCGTTATAGCGAAGTCGCCAACATCCGTATCGATTCTC
>CAYXWE010000048.1:0-10906 GCA_964468145.1 uncultured Pleurocapsa sp. | reverse complement strand
GTTCCCTGACTTTCTTGGGCATTTAGCAGATAAACTTGATTTCTTTTATTGTAAATGCGATCTTCCGATAATGCGATCGCTTTTAAATACAGTAAGTAACAATATAAAATATTTCTACAGATATACTGATAAATAAACTATTTATTTTCTTAGCCAAAAAAATATACAAAAATGACCGAACTTTTGGAACAGGAGATCGCCAAAGTAAAAAATTTATCTGACAGCGAACAAAATGCGATCGCTACATTCTTGAATCAATAATGATATCGACAAGAAATAATCTTGATATACTCATCAGTCACTCTGTAAACTAATCGGTTAGTTTCATCTATTCTTCTTGACCAATAACCAGACAGATTTTCTTTTAATGGTTCTGGTTTTCCGATATCGTCAAAGGGAGTAGTGAGAGTATTTTGAATTAGTTTATTAATTCTTTTTAGAGTTTTCTTATCTTGATGCTGCCAATATAAATAATCTTGCCAAGCCTTACTATCCCAATACAAATCGCGCATTTAATCTATGAGATCGTGTTGCTCGTATTCTCCAGCTTTATCACGAGCGATCGCATCCATCAAATATTGAGCATTAGCAGGCGCTCGCACTAAATATAAAGTTTCCATAATTGAGTCGTAGTGAGACTTAGACATAATCACCGCATCTTCTACACCACCTCTAGTAATCACTGTGCAGTCTTGGTCATTTTTGACTCTATCTAGCACAGCTTTAAAATTTTGCCTCGCTTCTGAATAATTGATTATTTCCATAATCTGTTTTTTTGTACTCGTATTTGTACTCGTATACGTACAATAATAACAAATCTTTCAAACACGATCGCAACTTACATCACCCTTTATCCCCGTAAAATGCCAGGCAAATACTTGTAGTTAGAAAAATCTTCTCTAATTTGTGTTTGTAGTTGACTCGATATTTCCGAGTCTATGTTGTGGCATATTTTTAAAACATCCAAAACCGTAGCGTGCCATAAAAGTTTAGAAGCTTTTCTGCCCTCTGCTAAAAAATTGCTCGATTCTGTTAAAAATTCTCCGATTTTACCTCGAAGCAAAGTTTTTTTATTTTGAAACCAAATGTATTCCCGACCAAATTGTTTATCTGCCGACCAATTACAGTCTTTAATATAGCTATCTGCTAGATCGACTAATTCTTTTGCTTCCTCGTCATTGCAGTTAGCTAGTAACTTAGCAACTTCTCCAAAGACTTGAGTAAATAAAAAGTATTGGTCTGTAAAGGATAAATGTCGAACGGGTTCGAGTAAATTTATATTTGCATCCACCACTTTAGAACGATCGCCCTGCATACTATTAATGAGATAGCAGGCAATTTCGAGCGCTTTTTTGCGATCGCCCGAACAGGCTTCGATTTTGAGTATATTACAGGCAAGATGAATAGTTCTACCCTCTAAAAAATTATAACCATATTTATTAATCAAGGTCATACAGGCTTCTAGAGATATATTCAAGTTTTCTCTAGCACTTTCATAATCCTTTTGACGATAGTCAAAATAGCCTTTTGCAGCATTGAAGTTATCTTTAATTACTAGATTACTTTCATCATTAAGTTGACTATTTTTAATTGTTTTACCAGCCAATTTATATGCTCGTTCTGCATCGAGAATTTTACCCTGAAAAGACGCTGCCAATCCAGCCTGACCAGCATTCATAATTTGCTTGATACAAATTAAATTATTCAATGGCAAGTGAGCCATCATCATAGTTTGCTTTTGCTGATTTAAAATAACATCTGTATTTTCGTGTTGAATCGGCGGTTTTATTCGACCGATTAAATAGCCTTGATGAATTTTTGATAATTCGTTATCCAATGCCCGATTGTCTAATTGTGCTGCTATCCTCATTTGACCTCTATATTTAGTTTTTACATAAGAAAAAAGATTGATATAAAAAACTTTTTTACATCAATCGCTTTCCAACAAAATTTTTGTTTTTCTTCAAACTTCTATTAATTTGGATTCGGTAATATTAACCGCCGAGGGTGTAAACGCAAGCGACAGTATTACCGCAATTATTAATTCTATAGAAACGGTTGAAATTTCTATAATGTCCACCGCGACCTGCATTATAACCACCATAAAAACCACCATGATTTTTATAGTATCCCCTTCGATGATAGCGATAATAATATCCGCCAATTACAGATTGTTCGTCATCATCCGTTATTTCATTAATAAAGCTTTCCGAATCTTCAAATAAATCATTACCATTCATATCTAGATCTGAAATATTTCCGATATTGATATTAGGCATTGTTCTGTTTCCTATTATTTTTTGGAACTTTCTACTTAAAGAAGATCGTTACAAAAATGTTGATTTCTTTTTTAAAAACTACCTCCAATTGTGTTACCACAAACAGCGGTATTGCCACAGAAACCAATCGTGACCCCACAAAAAGTATTGCCACAATTGAATACGCCATCCGATATCGCGCAGACGCTTACTCCACAAATATCGCCAATAATTTGACCGCGGGGATATCCAGGATAAGTGTTATATCCACCAACTATTGATTCTCCCTCATCATCTAATTCGGTAATAAAGCTTTCCGAATCATCAAACAGATCGCTACCATCCAACTCAAACTCGGAAATATTTCTGATATTAATATCAGCCATTATGTTAATGCTCTCTTTTGAAGTTTTAAGTTACTAATTAATAGAAACTATCGATGAATATTTTCTATTTCAATAAATACTAAAAAAAACAAATTGAGAAATCAATAACAAATGGAGTATTTTTGGACATAAAATACGTAGTTTTTTCTAGGACGTATCATCAATATATGCTCGATAAATTTAGTTTTTAACTGCGGAATTCCGTCAAATATATAAGCGAGGTTTCCCCAGATAGCGAGACACCAGACGTTGAGAAGATTGTAAGTCCGCAGGGCTGAAATTAAATTCCAGCCAGTGAGTTGTCCGTTGCCTAAAAGACCGATGGATTGATGCCCATAGAAGGCGGAGTCTTTCCGATACCATATGCTATTGAAACTATTTAAATTAGAATATATTGCTGACTTTACGAATCCAAATACTCTACTTATGTCTTATTTTTACAACCAAATTAGATGCTTAATATTTCTTAAAAATCGCTTTAGATTTAATTAGATTTAAATTTAAGCGATAGGTATTATCGACCCAGGTGTTGATAAGCGCGATTATTTTTGCTACGATCTAACTTTAATTTGTTGATTTGCAGAACTTAATAGTTATACTCATATTAAGTTCTGCTTTAATTCCCTCGAATTGCTAATCTATCAATCGTTCCTACTCTACAGTTGAGCGATCGGCAACTCTAGTACTGGGTATTAACCAATAGTGTTATAACAAGCAGCAGTGTTATGACAATATCCAATTGTATTACCACAATAGCTGTTACCACAGTTGTAACCGCCATAGTAGTAATATCCACCAACTATGTTTTCGCCATTATCTTCAAGCTCGGTGATGAAGCTTTCAGAATCATCAAACAAGTCATTTCCGTTTAGTTCTAGGTCGGAGATATTGTCGATATTGATATTAGCCATTATTGTTGCTCCAGTGATGTTTTAATTTTGTTGATTTGCAGAAAGTAGTTAGTTGTTTTTTCTGCTTCAATCTGATCTTATAGTAATCAAACAAACATTAAAAATCAATTATTTTTAAAATAACTTTGAACCTAAAAAATGCAATTTTATTAATAAAAACAAGTAATTTTTGACTTATTAACACGAAAGTATTTTATTTGCTTTTAAAAGTACCTTTTCACGTCAAATAAATGATTTTTTAGCTAGTAAAAACTATTTATTTATGTCCAAAATACTATTGAAAATAGGCAAAAAAAACCTACTCTTTTTTAAAGAAGAGTAGGTTTTTTTTTGTATTAAGTTAAATTAATAAACCATTTAGAATTACTATAGCTTTACCAGTTAACGTGTTTGACAATTTATTTTTAAACCGCAGAGAACGCAGAGAGGTGAAACCCCGCGTTTTGGGTAGCTCACCTAGCACAGAGAGGCTTAATGGTGTATCCGATCGTCGTAAGAGAGAGATTTTTGATCCTAACTTAAGTCCGTAGTGCTGTATATAGCGATCGCCAAAACTATGTAGTAACAGACAATTGACAAAGAATTAATAACAGCGAATCTAACTGTAAGAATTCTTGCAAACTAAATAAGTAGCTCAACCATTATCTATTTTGCGATCGATCGAGTGGAGCTACCTCGTATTGCTATAGTTAATCGATCGCAACTAGCAAACTAGCATACTAGTCAAAGATAAGCACTGAAGGTAGAGATTGGGGATTTGCCAAACGTAAAAATTGATAACCTAACCCCGCACTCCCTTTGAAAAAACTAGGACTCAGACTAGAATCAGGTAAATGAGGCAAAAGATTATAGTCTTGGTTTTTTTCGGCTTTGGTGACTGTTAGTGCTACATTTCTTCTGGCAGATACGAGCAAATCTTGGCGATCGAGTTTTTGAGATGCCAAGACAAACAATTCTGTTCTGCCTAAACTTCCACAACACACATAATCTACACCGTTACTGCCATTAAATAGTTCGTATTTTTGAGTCATGTCTAGAGCTATTTCTATGTCGGTATAGGTTTCTTTAGTTTCGAGGGCGGGCAGACTACCCAAACGAGCCAAACCAATCCCTGGAGTACCATTGCACCAGGCATACATAGCATTAAATTGATTTGCTTGTTGAGGGAAACGCAGATCGGGCCATTTTTTGAGCGAGCGATCGAAGACGCTACTTTCGTATTCCATTCCTTCTTTTGCTGCTTCGAGTAAAGCTTTATTATCGGTGATGGTATAGAGTTTTAGTAAAGATAATGCAATGCCGGATGCGCCGTGAGATAGTCCAGTTAGATATTTATTTCCCACTTCGGCTAGAGTTATCCAGGCTCTGGGATGAGTACCAGTTTGTTGAGATAATAGGCGATCGCCGCATCTAGTTGCTATCTCTAAAACGCCGTTATCTCCTGTCGATTGATAGAGAGATACTAAACCTGGAATCAAACCCGCTACGCCAAAAATAATATCTAACTGGCGATCGCGGTCTATAATTTCTGGAGTAACTAAGTTCGCCAACGAGCAAGCGCGCTCTAAAAGTTCTGGCACTTCAAGAAATTGACCGATTTTAACTAGGCCATAAATAATACCACCGATGCCATTGATGCCCAATCCTGGCTGGATAAATCTTGCTTGAGAATTCGAGCGTTCTAGGGGTTCTAGGATAGATGATGTGGCAGCCAAAGCAAGATATTTGTAGATACTTTTGTCCGTTACTTTGGCTAAAGCTGCCAAAAACAAACAAACTCCAATGCGCCCAGTAAATAACGAATCGTCTAGGGGTTGGAGTTGATAGCGATGGGCTGCAGTCATATATTCTAGGGAGAGCCAGTTGCGATCGCTATCGTGACTAATGACACTTTTTACCAGATTATCGCCTATTTTTATAGCTTCTTGGACTAATCGATCCGAGCCAATAGGAGCGTAGTGAGTATAGTCATCTTCTGGATCGGCAAAATAATTTCGGGTATTGCGGTGCGCCATTTTAGCGTAAAGACTCAACCGAATCATTTTTAGCTGTAAGTCCAAGTCTTTTTGTTCTAGGCTGTAGAGTCTAGTAATTAGCTGTTGATAGCTAGATGTGGCAAAAAATTGTGGAATAAATTTATCTGGTTCGACTTCTAGAGCATCGCTATGGCAAGCTACTGAAAAATCAGGTAGATCCTGCTGTTGTATCGATTTTGCTGAGGCGGTTAAAATGGCCCCAGTATGAGAGGGATTGTATGAAGTTAGATGTTGATGATTGAGAATATCGATCGCCAAACTATAGTCAAAACCATTGCTCAAGTATTTAGGGCTGAGACTTTTCTTAAGGGCGATCGCATATTTGAGGGCGGGACAAACTGTAAATTTTGTCTTAGCAGACTTAAATTGTGCTAAAGGAGTTTGGCTACCAATAAGAGTTGCTTGGTGTTTTTGTAACAGTTTATAAATCTCTTCAAAACCCCTAGCGATATCGTCTTCAAAACCATAAGGGGCGACAGTCTTGCCGTTGAGGGTTAAAACATTAGCACCAGGGGGAATAACTTTACTTTTCCGCGCTAGGTGCATATCGTCTGTGTTGATAAATTTCCACTCCCTCGAAGAATTTATTTGATGGGGAAATATATTGCCCAAAACGCTAGAATCCTGGGAACTTTTGGCATTAACATTTCCTGACCATTGGGGTAAAAATCCCATACTGGCAACTGAGTCTTTAAACCAAATTGAGGGGCGATCTCCCCCAGGCAAATTAATTTCAGGCTGCATTAAAATGTCTGCATTGATTAAAACGGGATATTGTCCGCAAGCAACAATGTTTTCTGCCCGACAGTCTTTTGCTCCCAATACATAGAGCAACGATAATAACATTCCCGATCGATAATAAAAGTTGCCGATCTCCCCTTCTGTCGTACAAGGTTCTTGGAGTATATATTCAACCCAACCATAGCCCTGGCGGGACAAAATTCGGCATAATTTGAAGGGCAAAGATATTTGTTGTTGATTGCACCAATCTAGTAATCGATCGAAAGCAAGATATAAACCCAGATCTTTGGGCTTATAAACCACGATCGTTCCAGAGGTAAAAGTCAGAGCTAAAACTATCCTCTTACCATGATGGGGATTAGCCAAAGAGGTATCGATTGATTCGACTCTCCCTATATTGTCTTGAGGGGAAAAAGTACCTTCAATAGCAGATTTGTCATCGTGCAGTCGGGTAATAAATTCAGCATTAGACTCTACCCACAAATCTATCGCGGTGGCGATTAAGCGAGCCAAGACGGGATAGCTGGCAAAAAATTCTAAGCCTCCATCTCGTTGAAGATTTTGTAGAAAAGAAGTATATAAATGTTTGTTTGCACCTATCCCAATATCCGCTTGTTCTGAGGGAGGATACTGTTGCTTTACTCGATTAAATTCTAGTAGTAAAACTTCTGTTCCCAAATTAGCTAGCTGTTGCAACAAGCTCCTTTCCAAATCCCCATAAGCTTCCTGGCTCAATAGTTCCCCGTAGTCGAAGGATAGCTGGCATTGGAGTTGGTTTCTCGCAACTAAAATAAATGGCAGATAAAAATCCTCAAAAGGTAAAGGATGCTCTCCATCGAGGGGTAAATCTCGACTTTCTAGTAATTCTGTCGAGCTATTTTGGCTGCTTGTTATTAGTGCTTCCAAAGTTTCGATCCAAGATGGTAGAGGAGATGGGAAAGAATCTGTAGCTAGGATAAAAGGACGAACAGAATCCAAATCCAATCCATACCAGTGTAAATACTGGGCTAGTTTATCTGTTCCACCAACTATTTTACTCCAGCTATCAATACGCCGTTGGACAAAATCCCCTGACTGAGATTTTACAGAGTTGCGATCGCGATCGCCCGATTTGTTATTGATGCGTTCTGATAAAAATGAGGCATTATTGGCTATATTGGATAACAGCGAAGAGTCTTTAGCTAATGCAAACATAATAAATAGTATTTATATTATTGGAAATCCAAAGTTCCTTGACTATGATTTTTACTATAAAGGAGATGCTTTAGCGTTCTAGATATTATTAAGTTATATAATTAATCTAATTAAGCTATTAATGTCTTTTAAATAAACCTATAATCAAAGTATTTTTTAGAGAGAAAGTTATTTATTTTTTGTCTTTTGTCTTTTGTTAGAAAAAAATAAAATTGCCATACTTATCAAAAATATAGTATTTAACCTAGGTTCGGGATCAAGGAGTAAAATTCAAAACTTCACTCTCACCTATTTTTCACGCGATCGCCTAGAACATATATAGATAAATTTCTCTGCGCTCTCTGAAATCTCAATTAGGAAAATTATTCTGTAAATTTACTTAATTGAATTATTAATGTCCGATTTTTGCCTAAAAAAAACCGGCACTTTATGAGTCATCTAAAATGCCGAGTATTATTTTAAAATGCTTTGATTAATTATTAGGAGTTGGTGAATCGGGGAATAATTTCTCAGATGTAGTTGTCTAACACCTACTAAAGACCTATACAATGTTGTAAAAGTCATTTGTTGTTAGTCATTAGTCATTACGGTTTTCACAAATGATTTAAGGTTGCTATATTAGACTTCTTACATAAATCATTTCCTTAGTGGATGCGATCGCCAGAAACTAAGAACAAAGGACAAAAAATCATTTATGCCCGTAGGTCTATTAAATCACCAAAGCTGATTTTAAAAAGACAACCTTGAATAAATATCTGATGCACCCGCATTAAGATAAGTGCGATGGGAGTCAATTCCCAAGCGTACAAATTGTTCAAAAATACACTGCATCTTTTCTTCTGGCGAGTTTTTGTTTTGATACCAGGCTTCTAGTAAACCATTGGCAATAATTTGGCAGCGATTCATACCAAAACTTTCTTTGACAGCAAACTTTTTATCTGGTTCTTCAGCTAATCCTAAACCTGGTGCTAACTCCAAAGTAAATAAAGGAACTTCGGGTTTAAAACAAGATTTATTTTCTAAATATATTTCCTGTAATATTTGATGAATTCGATCGTAATTATCTTTTGTAAAATACAAAACTCCAGAATCGTGACGATTGTAATCTTCGGGATTGTATAAAACTTTGAAGTCAAAAGAAATATTGAGAGCGTTTAGGCGTTGGGTGAGACTGCTCATCATTGCCACTGCACCTTCTGGAGTTAAGTTAAAGTAGATTCTGACTAAAACAGATTTGTTGGCAGCAGAACTAACTCTGGTATTACTAACAGCCATATAAAAACCATTCTGAACGCGGTTTTTGGGCATCTTAACCGATATCTTGTCCCCAACTGTGGCATTTACCTCGCTCGATCGCAAATGTTGCTCGCTTTCAACGTGTAGTTTTAACCCACCCTTGGTAACCACAAGGGTATCATCCCCTTGGCGATCGATAACTAACCATCCAGGCTCGAAATAGCCTTCACCAGCATTACCTTTATGGATGCGATGATAAAATTCTAAATCTACTCCCAAGACAGTATTGTTTTCTAAATCTAGGGGTAAATCTTTATCTCCTTCATCTACATCTAATGCCAGAAGTTCGCGCATCGCATTGCTATAGTAAATACCATAGAGGAAACTCCGCAATTGCAAACTCAAAAATTTACGCTGCATTTGCTCTGGCATTTGCTGAAATCTAGCGATCGCTTCTTCGGGAAGTTCTAAGGGTTTATACTCGGGATGCCTGACAGAAAAATCGTCTCGGATTTCAATGCGATCGACAATATCATCGAGAACAGTTTGTATTCTACTGGAGAAACGATCGCTTTTAGGTCGAGCAGTGTTGGCTAATTGAGTCATAACTTTATTTTTTAATCAGGTTTTCGGCACTAGTACCGAGTTGAACTATTTCGAGCGCAGCTTTACCAAAAACCGTTGGAATCGATCGCTCCCGACGACATAACAAGGCTTTGGCTACCTGCAGCATGGCAATTCCTGTATTACCAAAAGATTTTTGGTATTGAATCATTGCCTGAATCTGTTGAATTAAAACAAAGCCTGTAAATTGAACGACTCTTAGTAAAAAGTCACCACGATATTCTACGATGTCGGGAAAAGTTTCTAAATAGGATTTGGTCAAAGCAGCAATAGAAGGCTGTACCTTTTCTAGAGGAGTCATTGCCAATTTCAAAGATTCTTCAATGCTCAAAGACTTACTAATTACCAAACTACTGAGCCATATTTGGATATAGTTACCAATAATCGTACCCAAATCGAAAGCGGGATCTCCCCAACTATTGCGCTCCCAATCAATCAGTATAATTTTGCTCTCTTCTGTCTTTTTCCAGTCTGTATGCAAGAGAATATTATTTAATTTGACATCGTTATGAGTCAGACAAGATGGCATAAAAGCTTGTCCCAGTTCAGCGATCGCTCGACCCAAACTATCGTATTTTTGATACAGGATAAAAAATTTAATACCGTCGTCGGGGATAGAACCAAATATCTCTGGTTTTACTTTCTCTAATCTGCGAATTAAACGAGGAACTTGATAATCAATTTTACTACTATCTTCTTGAGTAAAAAACTGTCGGTGAATTTCTCGATCGTATGTATCGCGATGAATATCTGCTAGTAGCTTGCCGATAATACGAGGAATTTCTGTGGGAAAATCGCTCTCTTTACTATAAAAATCCATCACATCGCGATAATCATTCAGGTAGCGGAATACTGCGATGGAATTGGGAGCATCAAAATGAAGCAATTTTGGTAAAAAAGGAGATAGATATTGTTGTTCGGGAAACTTTTGCAACCATTCCTGAATGCGCCATTCCCTCTGGAATTCCCCTGCTGTATTTCCTTCTAGATCGTGTCTTTCTTGTTTGACTAATAATTTATTGCAGTCGGGTAAAGTAATTAGCAAATTAAAGTTTTTTGCCGAAAGGGATTCAATTTTACTAAGCCCTTTATCGGAAGAATTACATAAATTGCGATCGCTCAAATAATCAAACACATTATGAGAATTTAATAACATAAATACTATTCAAATAACGAAAAATATACAGCCACGACGAATGACAAAAAACAAATGATAAAAAACTATATCTATATATCGATTGACTACATTAACAATACTAAGGGTGACAAAATAAATTCACCTAATCCCCATTAGCATTTAATTAGGTATTGAGATCTTTGGTGGTAATGTTACTTTAAGTAATGCATTCTTCTGGTTGCGATCGCCAAACAGACAGATTTTCTCAGATTGATCTTTCGGTTGGTTCGATATTTAGTAACAAAATATTAATAAGTTCGATTTATAACTGTCAAAATAGCTCGCAATATGCGATTGAAGTGAAAATGTGGCTATTTTGTATACAAATATATCAAATCAAACA
>CAYXWE010000047.1:2771-11106 GCA_964468145.1 uncultured Pleurocapsa sp. | reverse complement strand
CTGATTACAAATCCAAATATCCCGATGAAGCAGCAGAATTCGAGCGTTTCTTAAGCGGAAAATTACCTGAAAATTGGTCTGATGTTCTGCCCACCTTTACCCCCGAAGATGATGGCATCGCAACTCGTAAGTATTCCCAAGCTTGCCTCAACAAAATAGCTCCTGTAGTAACAGAGCTAATCGGTGGTTCTGCCGATTTAACTCACTCCAACCTAACAGAGTTAAAAGCTTCTGGCGACTTCCAAAAAGGCGCGCACGAAAACCGTAATGTCCACTTCGGCGTGAGAGAACACGGAATGGGTGCAATCTGTAATGGTATGGCACTCCACGGATCGGGTTTGATTCCTTACGGTGCAACCTTCTTGATCTTTACCGACTATATGCGGGCTGCTATTCGTCTTTCTGCTCTATCTGAAGTAGGAACGATTTGGGTAATGACCCACGACTCCATCGGACAGGGTGAAGATGGGCCAACTCACCAGCCAATTGAAACTCTTGCTTCTTTGCGTGCTATTCCTGACTTGACCGTGATCCGCCCTGCTGATGGTAACGAAGTTTCTGGAGCGTACAAAGTTGCGATCGAGCAAGCTAAACAAAACAAACCTACCTTGATGGCATTCACTCGTCAGAATGTACCTAATCTAAAAGGAAGCTCTATGGAAAAAGCAACTAAGGGTGCTTATGTCCTTTCCTGTGGTTTTGCTCCTGAAGAATTGGATATCATCTTAATTGGTACTGGTAGTGAGCTACAGCTTTGTGCTGGTGCTGCAGAGAAACTAATTGCAGAAGGTAAGAAAGTTCGCGTAGTTTCCATGCCTTCTTGGGAATTGTTTGAAGCCCAAGACGAAGCTTATAAAGATTCTGTACTACCCAAAGTTGCTGGCAAGCGTCTATCAGTAGAAGCTGGTACTAGCTTTGGTTGGCAGAAATACGTCGGCTTTGAAGGTGGTTCTGTAAGTATCGAACGCTTTGGTGCTTCTGCTCCTGGTGGAGTATGTATGGATAAATTTGGCTTTACTGTTGATAACGTAGTTGCTAAAGCAAAAGAAGTAATTGGTTAATTAACTTCGACTGCCATACCAAACAAAAAATAGTTTTATCACTCAAATAAGTGAATTTGTTAGCCCTGTGTAAATGCAGGGTTTTTTGTTTTTTTTGTGTATTTTTATCTGAATAAATAAATATTCCTTCGCTAAAGCTATGACTATTACTTAAGTGGAACAACAGTTTCTAAAATACGTCTTGAGAATTATTACAATAGAACTATACACGAACTATATAGGAACTATTTAGTTTTTCAGTTATTCTTTATTTTTAAGCCACAAGCTGTTAGAGCTTGTAACTATAATGGCAATATTTAACTCTTTTATGCTGCCTAAGATATATTTGCTACCTTTTAAGGTTATCAATACTATTATTTTAAGTACGTTAATCTTATCCACTTACGGGCAGGCAAGTCTGGCGCAGACTAATAAGAAAGCAACTCAACTCAACCAAACGATAAAAGGTAAATCAGGTGGTTCGATTGATAGTCAAGGATGTGGCTTTATTGCGAGCAATCCCAATCATCAAATGAAACTAGATGAAAGAATAGACTATATGCGCTTGACAGTTAGAGCAGATGGAGGTCAACCTACTTTACTAGTATTAGGTCCTAATTCTGGGGATAGTTTTTGTGTTTTGGGAGATGAAATATCTGGTTTAAAACCCGAAATATCGGGAGTTTGGGAAGCTGGTAACTACGATATTTATATATGCGATCGCTTGGGTAATCAACATCAGTTTGTTCTCGATATTTCAGTTGACAATTAATTGTAATTGTGAATCAATTGTGGATGTAGATGATATCTATTGATAATGAACATTAGCTCAATTTTCTTCTTCAATCCGCTTAACTGATACTTCTACTGCATCGACATCAATTGTTCCTGGTGGCGTTAGGCGGGTAAAGCGATCGCCCTCTACCTGTAGGGCTTCTCCACAGCTAGGACAGTTAAATTCTGTATTTTTAAACCCAGTAAACTCGTAACTACATACGGGACATTGTGCTAAAGTCAGCTTGCGTTTTAGCCACCACTGAAATACCCAGAAACCAATTACAGGGACAATAATTGAAAGAGCAATTATAAATAAAACGCCACTAATGACTCCTCCCAAACCAATTTTCCCAACAATCAAGGCAAAGAGGATAATACTCAGCCAGCAACCTAAACCAGATGTGTTGTATTGAAGTACTTTATTAAAACGCTCGTTCACTGTGGTTAACCATTTGTCTACTGTCTTCTGTGTTTTAATTTTAGTTTAACTTTCGCGCCAACAGGAAATCGCAGCCACACTTCGTATTAATTGAGGTGCAACTGCGACTGTTAGTTAATAATTAAATTAATTACTAGTTAAGCAACTGGCTTGTATGCAGTCCAATATTTGCTAACAAAGTGGTTTTCTACCTGAAGATTAATAAACCCTGCTTCGGTTAGACGTTCCTCTAGATTATCAGTCGTATAGTGACGATAGTAAGGTTCGTGGAAAATAGCAGGGAAGTTATTCATCATCTCTTGGAAATCGGGAGAATCCATCGCCTGCATCGAATCACAAATGACTAAGACTCCTCCAGGTTGCAAAACCCGATAGGCTTCATTGATTACTGCCTGTCTGGCGGATGCGGGTAATTCGTGGAATAAAAAGACTGAAGTTAACCCGTGAAAATAATTGTCTTGATAGGGCAACTCTTCAGCATTACTTTGCAATAGTTGGGGTAATTCTCCAGGAATCTCGGTCAGCATTTGATTTGCTTTACGTAGATAGGCAGGAGATAAATCTGTGCCAAACAAAGCAGCTTTGGGTAAAGTTCCTCTAATCATCCGCAAGGTACGCCCAGTACCACAGGCTACATCTAAGACTTTAATTTGGCTAGGAGGTAAAGCAGCAAATGCCTGTAAACCTTGTTTTAAGGGGGCAAGTATGCGACGACGCATGGCATCAGCAGCACCGTTAAAGAGAATTTCTACCTGCAGATCGTAGAGGTTAGCGGACATATCGCTTAAGTAACCATCCGTTTGGTAGTGGAAGTTCTGTAAATAGTAATTGGGGTAGCCAGTACGGTCGATCGCCTTGTCGAATTTTTGAAACTCTTTTTTGCGTAGACGATCCCAAATTTTAACCATATCCAAACATAATTCTGGATAGTAACGGAAAAAATCAGACCAAGGGTTATCAAATAACAAGCTGCTAGGATAAACTCCCTCTTTGGCATCTTGCCAATCTTTTTCTTCCAAATATTTTAGTCTCACCTGTAGTTTTTCAAATACTTCGGGAGAGAGGGGAGTAGATTTACTTTCCTGTTCGGGAACAACTGTATTAGTTAGGCGATCGCTTATTTCCTTATGTAGGAAGCCGAATACTTTTTTGCCTTCTTGAAACCCCTGGTAGGCTAATCGGGTAACTTCGTCGGGAATGAATTGTTCTAGATTTGGAGTTGATTGCATAAATGTTAGTCGGAATAATGGCGATCTGTCAGACAATAAATTGCTGACAGCGTACTTAAGATTTATTGTGTTTTATTGATATATATTAAGTATAGTAAGATTGCTGTTATAAAAGAAACGGCGATAAAAAAAGACTACCCAGCAAGCAGTCAGAGAAAATTATTTGATATTAATTAAACCTAATCTAAATATTGAACTACTTCCTCAGTAGGAAAACGAACTTTAGGATCGTGTTGGTGTGGTTCGTCTTGGGCGCGATATCCTACAGCGCAAACAACTACTGCACTATATCCTATGCTATCTAAGCCTAAAATTTCGTCGTATTGAGCCGGGATAAAACCTTCCATCGGTAGGGTATCAATTTCCATCATGGCAGCACAGCTAAGGAAAACACCCAGGGCAAGATAAACTTGCTTGGCAGCCCACTTATTGACATCGAGAGGGAATGGAGGCTCTTTGAGATAGCCTTTGACCATGTTAGAGAATCCAGATAGTTTTTCAATGGGTACTTGCTGTACCTCAGCCATTCTGGCGACATAGCGATCGACATATTTAGTGTCCAAATCTTTTTTGATCGCAAAAACTACTAAATGAGAAGCATCAACCACAGGTTTTTGCCCCCAAGAAGGTTCTAATAGTTTTTGACGTAGTTCGGGGTTGCCAACTACAAAAAATTGCCAAGGCTGCAAGCCGAAAGAAGAAGGGGATAAAACCAAACTTTGTTCTAAAGCGTTCCAAGTTGCTTTGTCAATTTTTTTAGTGGGGTCAAATTTTTTAGTAGCATAACGCCATTCAAGCTGCTTTAAGACTTGTTCTGGACTCAAAGGTGCGTCACTCATAAGATGTAAAATGTTAGTTGTGTTGTTCTAGAGCTAGTTTAAATTATGTCAATCGTAATAGAGTGCAAGTTAAGACTGTTTTTGCATCACAATTTGTAGGGAGCTGACTCATTAGGGAGAAGCTAAGTGCTTCTTTGTCATAGTCCATAAATGCATTACGATAATTATACCAATCCCAGTAAAGCAGCCATCAGAGCCTGTTGGGCGTGTAATCTATTTTCTGCCTGATCCCAAACACGAGAGCGATCGCTTTCTATAGCTTGGGCAGTAATTTCTTCTCCTCGATGGGCTGGCAAACAGTGCAAAATAATAGCATCTGGATCTGCACAATCCATCAGCTTTTGATTGACCTGATAGGGCTGAAAAATAGGAATGCGACTATCTGCTAAGTTTTCTTGTCCCATACTTGCCCAAACATCCGTATAAACTACCTGTGACCCTTCTACTGCTGCTATTGGATCTTGAGTTACCACAATTTCAGATTTATCTCCTGCAATCTTTTTAGCCTGGGACACTATTTCTGGATCTGGTTCGTAGCCTTGAGGTGCAGCAATTCTCACATTCAAACCTGTCAGCGCGCCTCCAAGTAGTAAAGAATGAGCCATATTGTTGCCATCTCCCAAATAGGTTAAGGTGTTCCCCTCTAAAGAACCAAAACATTCGAGTACGGTTTGTAAATCTGCCAAAATTTGACAGGGATGTTCCAAGTCTGTTAAGGCATTAATGACAGGAATTTGGGCATAATCAGCAACAGTTTTTAAATCTGCTTGAGCGTAGGTGCGAATTGCCAAAATATCTAAATAGCGGTCTAGAACTCTTGCGGTATCTTCTATAGGTTCGCCTCGTCCTACCTGAGTCACGCTAGGATTAAGATCGATAACCTGTCCTCCTAGTTTATACATCGCCACACTAAAAGAAACTCTGGTTCGGGTAGAGGCTTTATAAAACAGCAGTCCCAAAACTTTATTTGATTCAATTACTTTCTCGCCACTTTTTAGCTGACAAGCCAAATCCAATAAACCAGTTATTTCTTCTGCGTTTAAGTCCGCAGTGCTGAGTAGATCTCTTCCTTTAAGCTGTTTCATATTGTTCGCTGTTTGATTAAAAGCCAAGAGAGGCGTGTTGTCCCAGGTATTCTAGGAAAAAAATAATTTTAAAACTAAAACCAGACCATAATCAACAAATACTAATAAATTAGGGCGCGCCATCAAACTAATTAAGAAAATGTTAAAACGGAGCTAGTGCTGCTCAATGCTAAATTACCGATGCTAAATCCTAAATCTTTGCGTTCTTTTTTGACTGTAGGAATTTTACAGATTACTTTGGGTGCAGCTATTGGAGGTAGTTGGGCAAAAAGGGCGTTATCCGCAGAAGATGTTGTTTTGAACTATGGAGCGTTAGAATTCTCAGTGTCTGTAGATTCTTTGGAGACCTATGCTACCGAAGGAAAACTAGAAGGTGCATTAAAAAGTTATGCCGAATTACTCACCCCAGAACAACTACAGCAATTCAGAGCGGGATTGACTAATAGTGCCGAGTTTAGTCATTTAGCGATCGCGCAATTTCTCTATTCCTATCAGGGAGAAAAAATACTGGAGCGAGTTTCGAGAGTAATTAAAACCAATGCCAGACAACCAGGGTTTTTTGCCATCCGTTCGGCCTTAATTTTAGCTGCTGCCGATCTTGAAAATGGCGGTCTTACACCCCTCAACGTCCTCAAAAAATTTCCTACCAAAACCTTGCGAATTGATTCTCGCCAGGGATTCAAACTGTTTAAAGATTTGAGTCAGGTAGCTCAAGCAAATACTAAAGCGATCGCAGCAGTCGAAGCATCTGCACAACAAGAAAGAAGAGAGAAAGTTACCGTCGCACCCACGGTTAGGAATTTAGACCTTCTGATGCCTGGAAAATCTCGCTATAAAAAACAACAACTGATGATGAAAGATCGCGATCGCGATCGCACTTTTCCTCTAGATCTTTATTTACCCAAAACTCAGTCCCAGCAGCCTCTAATACCTTTAATTATAATTTCTCACGGTTTGGGAAGCGATTTAACTACTTTTGCTTATTTAGCCAAACACCTAGCGTCTCACGGTTTTGCTGTCGCCGTACCAGAACATCCTGGTAGTAATGCCCACCAAATCGAATCCTTACTTACGGGTTTAGATCGTGATGTCACGCCCCCCCAAGAGTTGATCGATCGCCCTTTAGATATCCAATTTCTGTTAGATAGGTTAGCAACTGATTATGGAAAGCAGATTGACACTAATAATGTAGGTATAATCGGTCAATCCTTTGGTGCTTATACAGCTTTGGCAGTGGCAGGAGCGCAATTAAACTGGTTGGCTCTAGAAAACGACTGCGATAATATCAAAAATTCCTGGAACTTATCCCTGCTAGTTCAATGTCTGGCTTTACAAACTCCCAGCTACGATCGCAATATCGAGCTTCAAGATGACAGGATCGGCTCGGCGATCGCCATTAATCCCCTGACTAGCTCGGTATTTGGTCTAGAGGGTTTAGAACAAGTGAATGTTCCCGCAATGATTGTTTCAGGAAGTGCCGATCCTATTACCCCTGCACGTGAAGAGCAAATTATTCCCTTTACCTGGCTTACTACTGCTAAAAAATATCTAGTTTTACTCAGGGAGGGGACACATTTTTCAACTCTCAACGAATCTGCAGGTAGTATTCCCGTTCCCCCCCAGGCGATCGGGCCAGATCCTAAAATCGCTCAAGCTTATATGAAACAGTTGGGACTAGCATTTTTTGGTACTTATATCCAAAAACAACCAAAATACGCTAGTTACCTCAACGCCGAATATGGCTATGTAATTAGTAAAAGAAAAATGCCTTTGAGCTTGATTGAAACTCTAGATGCAGAATCTTTAAAATTAAAATAAACCGCTGTTGACGATGTGCGATCGCGCCACGGCTATTATAAAACTCCCGCGTTGCCCAGACCGAGAATTATTCCCGCACCTAAAATGTGACCCAAACTAGTAGTTGCTAACAATTCAGGAACGCCAAAGCGATCCCATACTTCAGGTTTGGGTACGGGCAAACTAGGCCCTTGTCCTGCATTTTGGATAGCATAACGACCAATGGCGATACAAAACAAGTTAGACACAATCATTACTATCGCTACAGTAGGACTCCAGTCGATAGTAGAAGGAACTTGCTGTGCTGCCAATAGAAAATTAGATATCATGATGATTTTAAACTCCCTTTATTCAATAGGAATTATAAAAATCTCCCCTAACTATCAGGGCGTTTCTTCTAAATAATTAACAGTAATTCAAACTTTTACTAAAAAAACACTACATTAATCGATTATTCAACCAATGCGAGTTAAAATTTGCGGTCTTACTCAAACTCAACAGGCGATCGAAATTGTTAATTTAGGAGCAGACAGTATTGGTTTTATCTGTGTTCCTAGTTCTCCCCGTTATCTCAGTCCCCGTAAAATTGGTCGTATTTCTGCTGCTTTGCCCGATCGCATTCAGAAAGTAGGAGTATTTGCCCGATATTCAGTGAGTGAAATAATTGAAACTGTGGCTACTGCTGGCTTGAACTCCGTACAGCTACATGGTGACGAATCTGCCGAGTTTTGCGATCGCCTGCATCAAGAATTACCCGACGATATTGAGTTAATTAAAGCCTTTAGGATCGAAACCGCAGCATCTTTAGCAGACACTACAGCTTATTTAGATTTAGTTGACACCTTGCTCCTCGATGCCTATCATCCCCATCAGCTAGGGGGTACAGGAAAAACCATCGATTGGCGCGATCTAGAACAGTTTCGTCCGCCCCTTCCCTGGATGCTAGCGGGGGGACTTAATCCCAATAACATTAACGATGCCCTATCGCGACTCCACCCCGATGGGATCGATCTCTCTAGCGGGGTAGAGCGATCGCCTGGAGATAAAGACTTAACTTTAGTTAAAAAATTATTTCAACAATTAAACATCAATTCCCAACACTCGTGAGATAATTTCGATCTGCAAACTT
>CAYXWE010000047.1:0-2671 GCA_964468145.1 uncultured Pleurocapsa sp. | reverse complement strand
TCTTCAGGGTTATACATGAAAGCATTAGTAGTCGGGAGTGGAGGCAGAGAACACGCTCTAGCCTGGGCATTATTAAAATCCCAAGAGATCGAACGAGTATTTTGTAGTCCAGGTAATGGTGGCACTGCAACTATGGATAACTGTGAGAATTTACCCTTAGCAGTGGATGATTTTGCAGGTATTGCTCGATCGATCGAAGATCTAAATATTGATTTAGTAGCGGTAGGCCCTGAAGTCCCTCTTTCTTTAGGTATTGTGGACTATTTACGAGAGCGAGACGTAGCAGTGTTTGGCCCTACCCAAGCAGGAGCGCAAATTGAAGCAAGTAAATCGTGGGCAAAAGAAATTATGACCCAAGCCAACGTACCCACAGCCAAATCTGCTACCTTTAACGATCTTCAATCAGCAAAGGAATACATTCAAAAAGAGGGCGCACCCATTGTAATCAAGGCTGATGGATTAGCTGCAGGAAAAGGAGTCATCGTAGCAATGACTTTGGCAGAAGCAATATCGGCGGTGGACGAACTACTAACAGATGATTCGGGTAAGTTAGTTATCGAAGAATATCTGACTGGCGCAGAAGTATCTGTGCTAGCAGTAACCGATGGTAAAACCATTCGTCCTCTAACTCCTGCTCAAGATCATAAGCGCATTGGAGAAGGAGATACGGGCAAAAACACGGGAGGAATGGGGGCATATTCCCCAGTACCCTTGGTAACGAGCGAATTAATGACCAGAATCGAACGGGAAGTATTGCAACCTACCCTAGAAGCTCTAAAACAGCACGATATTGATTATCGGGGAGTACTTTATGCGGGTTTAATGATTACCCCAGAAGGCGAACCCAAAGTAATTGAATTCAACTGTCGCTTTGGCGATCCTGAAACTCAGGTAGTATTGCCCCTGTTAGATACTCCTCTAGATGAAATATTACTTGCCTGTGTCGAACAAAAATTAGAACAACTACCACCGATTAAATATAAAGCAGGTAGTGCAGTGTGCGTAGTTGCTGCTTCTGGAGGCTATCCCGATGCTTATGAAAAGGGGAAAGCGATCGCTGGAATCTCCGCAGCAGAAGCCAAGGGCGCAATTATTTTTCATGCAGGAACAAAACTAGAATCAGACTTGTTGAGTTCTGGAGGCAGAGTGTTAGGAGTTACCGCCCTAGGAAATGATTTCCATGAGGCGATCGCCCTTGCTTACGATGCAGTGGAATCAATTCAGTTTGAAGGTATGTATTACCGTAAAGATATTGGGCATAAATACCGCTAATAAATAAACATTGTTGAATGCTTATTTATTCTCA
Organism: uncultured Pleurocapsa sp.; assembly: GCA_964468145.1. Taxonomy (GTDB): domain Bacteria; phylum Cyanobacteriota; class Cyanobacteriia; order Cyanobacteriales; family Xenococcaceae; genus Waterburya. The sequence goes on along the minus strand of CAYXWE010000047.1, from coordinate 1,365 downwards.
AGTCGAAAAAAAACCTAATGTTTTCAACCTATTTACAGAAGCACTTGATACACTATAATTCAAGGAACTTAACATTTATTATCAAAACCGATTACCTTGTTGAATCTCATCATTAAGATTAAAGAAATTATTGCCCTCTGGTGGTCGGAGTTTACTCTCCAAACAAAACTGATGGCAGCAGCCACCTTAGTGGTTTCTTTGATCATGAGTAGTTTGACTTTTTGGGCGGTAAATACAATCCAGTTAGAGTCAAACATCAACGATACTCGTTTTGGTAGCGACCTCAGCATTTTAATTGCTTCTAATGCTGCCCCCCTAATTGCCGAAAATGACATTGAGGGACTCAAGCAATTTTCCGATCGCTTTTATCGCAGTACCTCTAGCATCCGCTACATTATTTACGCAGATAAATCGGGGAGTATTTTCTTTGGCATTCCTTATTCTCAGGCAGAGGTACAAAATAATCTAACAATCGAGCGGAGGATTGCCTTACCTGAAGACTACGCCAAAAATAGCGATTTACCCTTTGTTCGCCAGCACCAAACTCCCAACGGCCAGGTAACTGATGTATTTGTACCTCTGCGTCAGGGCAACAAATATTTAGGGGTATTGGCAGTCGGTATAAATCCCAATCCCACGATAGTGGCATCTTCCAATCTGACTAGAGATGTCACTATCGCCGTATTCATTACTATATGGGCAATGGTAATTTTGGGTAATGTATTTAATGCTCTAATGATTACCAGACCGATCAAGGAATTGTTGGTCGGGGTCAAAAATATTGCTGCCAAAAATTTTAAGCAACGCATTGACTTACCCCTGAGAGGAGAGTTGGGAGAACTAATTGCTAGCTTTAACCGCATGGCAGAGAAGTTAGAAAAATACCAAGAACAGAATATTGAAGAACTAACCTCAGAAAAAGCCAAATTAGAAACTCTAGTATCGACGATCGCCGATGGTGCAATGTTAATCGATCCAGAGATGCAGATTATATTGGCCAACCCTACTGCTAAAAGTATTTTTGGTTGGTCGGAAGATGCGATCGGCGATAATGTTTTACATCGTTTACCTGCTGAAATAACGGTTAAGCTAACTAAACCGTTGTATCAGATGATTGAAAAAAAATCAGAGTCCGAATCAGAATCAACAGATACACACTCCGCAATAGAAAAAAGTCATCACTTAGTTAACAAAAATGAGTTTCGCATTAGAATCGATCGACCAGTATCGAGAACTATCCGTTTGCTTTTGAGTAGGGTTGTCGATGGCGGTAGCGAGAATATCAAAGGTATTGCCATGACGGTACAGGATATTACCCGCGAAGTAGAGCTAAACGAAGCCAAAAGTCAGTTTATCAGCAATGTA
>CAYXWE010000046.1:0-11143 GCA_964468145.1 uncultured Pleurocapsa sp. | reverse complement strand
AAACTCAGTTAGCTAGTGCTGCTTCTCCCGAAGACTATCAAAAACTCATTGATGCAGGAGAGGATAGCAAACAAGCAGTGGAGGAATATAAATCTAACTACGATATTGCCAAGGAAAAACTGCAAAACATCGATCGCGAAATAGATCGCATTCAACAAGATAAAATTCGCCAGCTAAAAAACTACACCTCTGAAGCGATCGATAAAATTGGTGACGAACATATTATTAAATCTGCTACCAAGGTACAGTCTACCCTCAAGGTATTCAAAGAAAAACTAATTCTCAAAAAACTCAACAAGCTAGAAACCGAAGTTAAAGACTGTTTCTTGTATCTACTGCACAAGTCTAATTTAATTAACCGCGTAACTATAGATCGCGATCGCTTTAAACTAAAACTATACGACACTAATGGTCAACTATTTCCCAAACAACGCCTTTCTGCTGGGGAAAAACAATTACTGGCGATCGCTTTTTTGTGGGGTTTGGCTAGAGTGTCGGGGCGTAATTTACCCCTGGCGATCGATACCCCTTTGGCTAGACTAGATTCATCTCACCGTCGCAATTTAGTCGAGCGATATTTTCCTGCTGCATCCCATCAGGTAATTTTACTTTCTACCGATACCGAGATCGGGAAAAAGGAAGTAACTATATTGAGAGAACAAGAAGCTATATCCCAAGAGTACCTACTTAAATACAATCCTAACACCCGTCAAACCACTGTAGAGCCTGGTTACTTTTGGTAAATTTAGTTTCCTTTGATTTTTTCGGAGTAACGAGGGGGAATTTTTTGATAGTCGCTTCTGTTGGTGTTTAGTTTTGATGCAACTACCCTTTACTAGTACAGGTTCGTTTTGCGCATTATTTTCCACTGTGTATATAGTATCATGTCAAGTGTCAACTTTTCTCTAAAAAATTAATTTAAATCGATCCAGTTATTTTTGATTAACAATGAACAATGACTAGAGCTATATTCCAACCGCCCAAACTACGACGAGAAGAGTGTGAGGAAGGAGAAAGAAGTGCAACTTGGCTGGAGTTATTTTTCGATCTTATCTTTGTAGTGGCGATCGCCCAATTAGCCCATAATTTCAAACAAGACTTTACCTTTATTGGTTTAGCCAAACTAGCAGTACTATTTGTTCCTGTGTGGTGGTGTTGGATCGGCGCGACATTTTACGATACTCGCTTCGATAATGATGGCTTAGTCGATCGCCTGATTACTCTTTTACAAATGGCGATCGCAGCAACCATGGCTGCTAACATTCATCATGGCTTGGATTCATCTTCGGTGGGTTTTGCTCTTAGTTATGTTGCTTTTCGGGGGGTATTAATCTGTCAATATCTTCATGCAGGCTATCATGTACCCGAAGCTAGATCCTTAACTAGCTGGTTTGCCATCGGTTTTACAGGGAGCATTATCTTCTGGCTCGTTTCAGTGTTTGTCCCTCTTTCTTGGCGTTTAGTGTTGTGGAGTTTGGGGTTAATTATCGATTTTGCCACTCCCCTAACAGCAGGTAGTAGAGTAGCCAAAGTACCACCCGATATGGCTCATACCACCGAAAGAATCGGGCTGTTTACTATTATTGTTTTGGGAGAATCAATAGTAGCAGTAGTGGGTGGGGTAGCACAGAGAGAATGGAATCCTATATCTATTGCGATCGCACTACTGGGTTTATCTATTGCTTTTAGCTTCTGGTGGATGTACTTCGATACCGTGGATGAATCTCCCCTTCATGCCATGAGACGGGGTAAAATGAACATTGCTCTTACCTGGCTGTATTCCCATCTACCTTTAGCTATTGGCTTAACAGCAACGGGTGTCGGCGTAGAAAAAATGATTCATGGTTTGACACAAGATTCAATTAGAAGCGAAAAAATGCTATTTTGTTTGGCGGTAGCCTTATGTATGCTAATTCTTTCTAACCTCCATTGGACTAGTTGCCAACTAGGACAAACCAAATGCAAGCGTATTCTAACCTTTTATCGCTTGGGTGCAGCAGCTTTTATTATTGCTTTGGCCTTTGCTACTAGTATTTTATCTTCTTTGATGGTGATTACTTTAGTCGCGATCGCGACTACCGTGCAAATTGTTTTCGATCTTTTGAATACTTGTAATTAGTCATTTGTCGTTTGTAAGTCTTGCTGACTCGTTCCTTAGCTGATGGGTAGAAATCCCTAAGTACCGTATAACTAGGCAAATGGTAAAATTATTACAAGATGTTAAATACAGTTACCGAACTAGGCGTTCGAGGCTTAGAAAGCAAATAAAAGAAAGATAAAATACTGATTATTCATAAATAAATACTACTATGTTTAAGAAACTGCTGGGCGATCCCAATGCACGCAAGCTAAAGAAGTTTCAACCTTTAGTTGCCGAAATTAATCTCATTGAAGAAGATATTAAAGACTTGTCTGACGACGAGCTAAAAGCCAAGACAGTTGAATTTCGCGAGGAACTAAGTAAGGCAAAAAACGATGAAGAAATAAAAGAAATTCTCGATGATATTTTACCCGAAGCCTTTGCAGTAGTGCGAGAGGCTGGGGTTCGGGTTTTGGGAATGCGCCACTACGACGTGCAGTTACTTGGAGGCATAGTATTACACAAAGGACAAATCGCCGAGATGAAAACGGGGGAAGGTAAAACCCTAGTGTGTACCCTTCCTGCTTATCTCAATGGTTTGACTGGTAAAGGAGTCCACGTTGTTACCGTCAATGATTATCTAGCCCGAAGAGACGCAGAATGGATGGGACAAGTGCATCGTTTTTTGGGTCTTTCTGTTGGTTTGATTCAATCAGGAATGAGTCCTAGCGAGCGTAGGAAAAATTACGCCTGTGATATTACCTATACCACTAACAGCGAGTTAGGTTTTGATTTCTTGCGGGATAATATGGCTGTCTCGATGGAAGAAGTAGTGCAGCGTCCTTTTAACTACTGCGTAATTGACGAGGTAGATTCGGTATTAATTGACGAAGCGAGAACTCCTCTAATTATTTCAGGACAGGTAGAACGCCCCACAGAAAAGTATCTGCAAGCAGCCCAAGTAGCCGAACAGCTAATCAGACAAGATGAAGAGTACGATGAAGAAGTAAACGGCGAAGAAGGTGTAGGAGATTATGAGGTAGATGAAAAAGCCCGTAATGTCTTAATGACTGATGAAGGTTACGCCCATGCAGAAGAAATTTTGGGAGTAACAGACTTATTTGATTCGGAAAATCCCTGGGCGCACTATATTTCTAACGCCATCAAAGCTAAGGAATTATTTACTAAAGATGTCAACTACATGGTACGCAACGACGAAATCGTAATCGTCGATGAATTTACTGGTAGGGTATTGGCTGGAAGACGCTGGAGCGATGGTTTGCACCAGGCTATTGAAGCCAAAGAAGGCGTACCCATTCAAAAAGAAACTCAAACTCTAGCTAGTATTACGTATCAAAACTTCTTCTTACTCTATCCCACTCTAGCAGGGATGACTGGTACGGCGAAAACCGAAGAAACTGAATTTGAAAAGGTTTACAATCTTCAGGTCACCATCATTCCTACCAACAAACCTGCTAAACGAGCAGATCTCGCCGACGTAGTCTATAAAAAAGAAATTGGTAAGTGGCAAGCAGTAGCTGAAGATACGGCAAATATGCACTCGTTGGGTCGTCCTGTATTGGTAGGTACGACTAGTGTTGAGAAGTCGGAGTTGATTTCCCAACTGCTACAGCAAAAAGGCATCGAACATCAGTTACTCAACGCCAAACCCGAAAATGTAGAGCGAGAATCAGAAATTGTCGCCCAAGCAGGACGCAAAACTGCAGTGACAATTGCTACCAATATGGCTGGTCGCGGTACGGATATTATTTTGGGTGGTAATGCAGACTATATGGCAAGGTTGAAGGTACGGGAATACTTTATGCCCAAGATCGTTGCTCCTGAAGATGATAACCTGATGGCCAATGTCCCAGGAATCAACACTAGCAAAGATGCTCCTAAGGGTTTTGCTGGTGCTAGTAGTAATGGGAAAAAAGTTAAAACCTGGAAAGCTTCGCCCCAAATCTTCCCCACTGAATTATCAGCAGAAACGGAAAATATACTCAAGGAAACCGTTAAGTTTGCAGTGCAGAAATATGGCGAACAAAGTTTACCCGAACTAGAAGCAGAAGAAAAAATTGCTGTCGCTGCCGAAAATGCACCTGTAGAAGATCCAGTATTAGTTAAACTACGGGAAGCCTATAAAGCAATTCGTAAGGAATACGACGAATTTACCGATGCCGAACACGATGAGGTAATTGCCAATGGAGGTTTGCACGTAATCGGTACAGAACGTCATGAATCTCGTCGCGTAGATAACCAGTTGAGGGGACGTGCGGGAAGACAGGGCGACCCTGGTTCGACTAGATTTTTCCTCAGTTTACAGGATAACCTATTACGGATCTTTGGTGGCGATCGCGTCGAACGTTTAATGAACATGATGCGGGTAGAGGACGATATGCCCATTGAGTCCAAAATGCTCACCAACTCCCTAGAAGGAGCGCAAAAGAAAGTAGAAACTTTCTACTACGATACTCGCAAGCAGGTATTTGAGTATGACGAGGTAATGAACAATCAACGTCGGGCGATTTATGCCGAACGTCGTCGAGTATTAGAAGGGCTAGACCTCAAAGAACAGGTAATTCAATACGCAGAAAAGACTATGGGCGAAATCGTCGATGCCTATGTCAATCCTGAGTTACCCCCCGAAGAGTGGAAGCTAGATAAGATGGTAGACAAAGCCAAGGAGTTTATCTATCTCCTAGAAGATGTCGAACCAGAACATCTAGAAGACATGACCGTTAACGAGATGAAAAACTTCCTCTGCGAAGAAGTTCGCAAAGCCTACGATATTAAAGAACATCAAATTGATAGTATGCAGCCTGGACTGATGCGTCAAGCAGAAAGATTCTTTATTCTGCAACAGATCGATACTTTGTGGCGGGAACACCTACAGGCGATGGATGCTTTGCGCGAGTCTATCGGCTTGCGGGGTTACGGACAAAAAGATCCTCTGATTGAATATAAGCAAGAGGGTTATGAAATGTTCCTGGAAATGATGATCGATATTCGTCGTAATGTTGTCTACTCCCTATTCCAATTCCAACCCCAAACCCCTCCACCCCAACCCAAACCAGAAGCGCAAACGGTTTGAACTAGCCAATAAGCTATAAGCATAATTAGAACGATTCAGCCAGCACTAGTTGCTGGTTTTTTATTGATTTGGGATACGAGAAATACACCCTTCAGCCTTCAGCCTTGTCCTCACTGATAAGTTTGAGACTCATCGAACTGAGGTGTGTTGAGATCGAAACTGTTCGCTATAATCCAGGAATGGATTGTAACAAATACAATAGTTTCCCATAATTAATCTTATATATTTAGATGCTGTAGAGGTGGCCCAATTGGACGAACTTAGATCGGGATTAGCTTTGGCAACGGAAGAAGAGCTAATGCAAATAACGCAAATATTATTTCGTCGCCGTTTTAATCCTTTAGATTATTGGCAAACTCCAGAACCATTGTATATTCAAAGTCAAGATTGGGATGTTTGGCTAGATACTCTAGAAGCAAGAGTTCGTTATTTGGCAGCAGACGGCATTACCGTATTGCGCGGGCGCACCCAAGAAGTCTCTTATAGAGAGATACTAATCAAAGTCTGCCACTATCTTAAGATTCCTTATTCGACGAACATGAACGCTACAGACATCGAAGCAGAGATTTTTTTGCATTTGGTAACAAAAGCCTGGGATAAGTTACCCCCTCAAGAAAAATATTCTCTACAAACTCAAATTGGTTCGGCTTTAGCAGGAGCAAACCCCCCTGAGCCTTTGCCTGTAGGCTTGCAGCATAACCCCCTCAAAATATTGCTCAAGGGTACTGGAGTGATAGCAGTTAGCACGATTTTAAAATCTTGGTTGCTCAAACACATTGCCAAACAGTTTGCCATCCATTTTGCCACCTATCAAGCAGCGAAAACCGCCATAATAAAAGGGGGAACTAGTGCAGTGGTAGGTTTGGGCAATCAGCTAGCTTTGCAAACAGCTAAAAAAGGCATGGCGGTAAATGCAGCCCGTTACGGTACTACCAGAGGCGTATTTAGTTTTTTAGGGCCGATTATGTGGGGCTATTTTGTTGCTGACTTAGGTTGGAAGGCGATCGCAACTAATCACGCTAGAGTAATTCCTATTGTCTTTACTTTGGCGCAAATTCGCTTAATTCGTGGAGATTATTTAGCAATTGCTTAGTTGATTTCGAAGGCAATTTTAACACTTGGTTTTGGAGTTCTTGTAAAGTCATAGTTTAACAACAGTTTCTAAAAACAAAAAGATCTTGAATACAAGGAGAAGATCGATCGATTATTAACAGTTGCACTCAAAATTAATATTTAATGATTGGTCAGTTTATTTTTCTGAGGTTATGGTGGAAATTTCCCAGGAATGGAATGGCACACCATGAACATTGAGGATTTACCACCATCTCCCTTAGGTTATCAATTATTAGATGAAATCGATCGCGGTGTTTCTAGCATTGTCTATCGAGCAAAGCGTTCGATAGATGGACGAGCGGTCATTATTAAATTACTCCAGCCTAAAGATAGGGATAGCAATTCGGCCACATTTCAAGATGGTTTAATTGCTTATTCTCGTCAATATGCGATCGCAAAATCTTTGGATTCGGTTTATGTTGTTCGTCCCCTGAGTTTGGAAAGATACGGCAATAGTCTAATTTTAGTTTTGCCCGATGATGGCTATCTTGCTTTACAAGAATACAAGGTTAATTGTAGTTCTAGCATTGAAAATTTTTGGTCTCTAGCAGTAGCAATAGTCGATCTAGTTATCGATCTGCACCGAAAGGGAATTATTCATCGACAAATTAACCGCCATCATTTATTAATTCATCCACAAACTAAGCAAATTAGAATTACCGATTTTGGATTGGCTACAGATTTAGTTTCTGTTCCCCAAGATTATGCTCCAGATTTATTCGATTTGGGCATAACTCTATATGAGTTGCTGAGGGATCGAACTTTTATTTCTGTTAGAGATTGTCAGCATAATTTAGACGAGAAACAAAAAATTGACCGTATTATTTTAAAATTAATCGCCGATAAGAAAGAAGATCGCTATCAAGATGCAGTTTGCTTAAAATTCGCTCTGACACAATGCGATCGCGAATTATCGAAGGCAGAAAACCGCAACAATTACCGATTAATTCACCCAAAAAATAAAAAGAATCAACTAGCTAAAGTCATACAGCAATCTGCAAGATCGTCTAACTTTTTAAGATTGGTTATCGATAGTATTCCCCATGCAATTTTTTGGAAGGATTGCAATTGTGTTTATCTAGGCTGCAATCAAATATTTGCCAATTACCTTGGGATGCAGTCAGAACAAATCGTTGGCAAAAACGATTACGATCTGCCTTGGACTACCGAACAAGCGGATTTCTATCGACAATGGGATCGTCGCGTTATGGAAAGGAATATTCCCCAGCAGCACATTGTTAAAACTCAACTACCAGCAAATAAGAATTTAATTTGGTTGGATATTAATAGAAGTCCCCTACACAACAGTGCAGGAAAGGTTGTCGGTGTTTTGGGTTCTTACAAAGATATCACCAAACAAAAAAAAATCGAACAAGAAATTCGCCAAAAGGAAGAAAAATTTCGCACTCTAGTATCTAACGTTGATGGTGTGGTTTATCGCTGTCTGAATGATTCTAGTTGGACAATGGAATTTATGAGCGATGCCATTGAAGAAATTTCTGGTTATCAGGCTGCAGATTTTATCAATAATCGAGTCAGAACCTATACTAGTATCATTCATCCTGAGGACATTGAGCAAGTTGAAATTTGCATTGGGGAAGCTTTAGCTAAAAAAGAACCTTTTGCGATGGAATATAGAATATTGCATCGCCAGAATAACGATATACGCTGGGTATATGAAAAAGGAAAAGGCATTTTCGATCCCGATAACAAACCACTACATTTAGAAGGAGTAATTTTTGATATCAACGAGCGCAAAATGGCTGAAAAAAAACTCTGCAATTCTCTTGAAGAACTGGCAGATTTTAAATATGCTTTAAATCGTTCTTCAATTGTGGCAATTACTGATGCTAAGGGAATAATTATTTATGCTAACGATCGATTGTGTGAAATATCTCAATATTCTAGAGCGGAATTAATTGGTAAAACCCACCGTTTGGTTAATTCTGGCTATCATACCCAGGGCTTTTTTAAAAACCTTTGGAATACCATTAGTGGGGGAAATATTTGGCAGGGAGAGATTTGTAATCGAGCTAAAGATAATAGTTTTTATTGGGTTAATACGACGATCGTACCTTTTATGGATTCCCAAAATAAACCGATTCAATATTTAGCTATTCAAGAAAATATTACTAAGCGCAAGAGTTCTGAAATAATCCTTGCTAATCAGTTTCGAGAGACAAAATTATTGAGTAGAATTACTCAAGCAATTCAGCAGAGTTTGGAAACACAACAAATATTTCAAACTACTACTAGAGAAATTAGAAAATATTTGAATGCAGACCGAGTATTTATTTTCTGTTTTGACGAACTTAGCTGGCATCAAGGAGAAATTATTGCAGAAGATAGACTACAAGGTTATCCTGACTGCATCAATCATCGAATCGATCTTAGTAGTTTTATTGATGATTTTGTCGATGATTTTTATTTAGGGAAAGTATTGGTTTTTCCAGATAGAGAAAACCAGCTATTTTCTACTGGTTTTCTTGAATTTATTGCTCGATTTAATATTCGCGCGGGTTTGGTAATTCCTTTATTAAAAGATAGTATAATTTGGGGACTACTGTCCATTCATCAATACTCTAGTTATCGTCAGTGGCGAGAATCAGAAATTACATTTGTCCGAAAAATTGCTATTCAATTAAATTTAGCACTTTATCAGGCAGAGCTTTTAGAAGAAGCAGAAAAGCAAAAGCAAGAACAAGCAGAATCAGCAGAGCGAGAAAGAATTTTAAATTGTGCTATCAAGCGCATACATCAAAGTGTCAATTTAGATAGTATTTACTGCGATCTTAAAGAAAGTATTCGTGAAATCAAACAGTTTTTTAACTGTGAATATTTAGAGATTTATCAGTTTGAAGCAGAGCGAGAAAGAAAATGCGTTTTCCCCGATGCAAGATCTGGCTTGGTAAAGTTTACTGACCATAATTTGGAGCATAAACTAAAAATAAATAATTTAGATACTGTAGAAGTCATAGAACAATTTCAAGAGCGAACAGATCTCTCCATACCTGTGTTAATCGAGGGAGAATTTTGGGGCATAATTGTTATTGTTTCTTCTTCTCGCCAGAAACGATGGAAACTTGGCGAAGTTAGTTTCTTCGAGGAAATAGGCGATCGCTTGGGCATTGCTTTACAACAGGCAAAACTGTTGGAAAAGCTACGACAAGCTAAATTAAAAGCAGATAGTGCCAATAAGGCAAAAAGTAAATTTTTAGCCAATATGAGTCCCGAACTAAGAACGCCTCTCAATGCTATTTTAGGCTTTAGTCAGTTAATGCAAAAAGATACCAGTTTAAATGAAAAGCAGCACCAAACTCTCAATATTATTAATACTAGTGGGGAGCATTTACTAGAATTGATTAATAACATTTTGGAGATGTCAAAAATCGAGGCTGGTAAAATTAATTTGAATTGCCACAATTTCGATTTGTATCGACTTTTGGATAGTATAGAAAAGATGTTAAGCTTAAAAGCTAAATCCAAAGGGTTAGAATTAAAAGTAAATTACTCTAAGTCAGTACCTCAATACATCAATACCGACGAAAATAAGCTGCGCCAAATATTGATTAATATTTTGATTAATAGTATTAAATTTACCCAGTTTGGTACTGTCAGTTTAGAGGCTAATTTACTAGAAAAAAAAGTAATCGAATTCAAAATAATAGATACTGGAATTGGCATAGATAACAAAAACATGAATTTATTATTCAATCCCTTTTATCAAACTCGTTCTGGATTAAATACCGAACCAGGAACGGGTTTAGGTTTATCTATTAGCCGTCAATTCATTCAGTTAATGGGGGGTGAAATTGCAATCGAATCAGAATTAAAAAAAGGAACAATGGTTAAGTTCAATATTAAAGTTAATTCATCCCCTATAGTCGAAAATTCAGAAGAGTCATCAGCTCGTGTTGTTGGTATTGCTCCCCATTCTCCACGATATCGCATTTTAATAGTAGAAGATAAATGGGAAAGTCGCCAATTACTAGTACAATTATTAGAATCTATTGGCTTTATTGTTCGAGTAGCTGCAAACGGCCAAAAAGCAGTCGAGATATGGCAAGAATGGCATCCAGAATTAATCTTGATGGATATGCGAATGCCAATAATGAATGGCTATGAAGCGATCGCCAAAATTAGGAAAAAAGAAAGCCAACTAAAGAGCGATTCTTGTACTATTATCGCCTTGACTGCTAGTGTTTTTAATGAAGAAAGGCAGCCTATTTTAGATGTTGGTGCTAATGAAATTGTTAATAAACCTTTTCAAGAATTAGTTTTATTAAATAAAATAAAACAATATCTAAATATTGATTTTATTTATCAAGAAATAATGCCTCCAGCAGACAATTTATCATCGACAAAAACTTTAAATGAAGAAGAAATAATAAACATTTTACAAACTATTTCTGTAGACTGGGTATCTCAATTACACCGTTCGGCAATTAGATTGGACGAACAAAAAGTCTTTGAGCTAATTGCAGAGATAGAAGGTGAAGCCCAACTGCTTGCTAATATTTTAAATAATTTGGTTGATGAATTAAAATTCGATGCCATAATAAAATGTACATCATCAATAATTAAAACGTAAATATTTATAGTATTTATCACATTAGCAACATATATTTTTGTATTATTACCAACATATATTTTTCTGATTAATTATGACTAATATTCTGATCGTAGATGACAATCTCAATAATCTACGTTTATTATCTAATATTTTAAATAACCATGGCTACGAAACCCGCAGAGCGATTAATGGCAATTTAGCGTTACAAGTAGTAGAAGCCAGCGACTTCGATCTAATCTTATTAGATATTCATATGCCAGAGTTGGACGGTTATACTGTCTGT
>CAYXWE010000045.1:0-11153 GCA_964468145.1 uncultured Pleurocapsa sp. | reverse complement strand
GCCCACAAAATATGGCCAGTCAAAGCTCTTCCTTTAGTATATATTGCTCCCGATCTGAGGGATGACTATATTAGTGCCTCCAAAAATGTAGCCAAAAGTTTCTTACGTTTGGAAGACAAGACAGTAGTGGATGCCAAAAACTTCGTGACGGGAGCAAATGAAATAGGCTATCACGTAGTAGGGGCAAACTGGGGCGATAACTTTAGCTTACCCAAACTACAAGTAGATATCCAAGAAGCCAAAGCAGGCGATCGCGCTATCCACAATCCCAGTCAAATCCTAATTAGCGCGAGGGGTATCGAAGCGGGGCATATCTTCCAGTTAGGGACAAAATACTCCGAAGCAATGGGTGCAGACTTTACCAACGAACAGGGTAAAACAGAACCTTTGTGGATGGGTTGTTATGGTATTGGTGTCTCTCGTTTAGCCCAAGCAGCAGTAGAACAGTCTTACGACAAAGATGGTATTATATGGCCAGTGGCGATCGCGCCCTATCATGTAGTAGTAATTGTGCCTAATATCTCCGATAAAGAGAAAATGGCTGCAGGAGAAAAACTATACCAAGAATTCCAACAAGCAGGAGTAGAAGTACTACTAGACGATCGCAAAGAAAGAGCGGGAGTAAAATTCAAAGATAGCGAGTTAATAGGTATACCCTATCGAGTAGTTACAGGGCGATCGCTATGTGAGGGCAAAGTAGAAGTAGTCAAACGGGCAAATAAAGAATCTCAAGACATTCCAATTGAATCGGTTGTAGAAACAATTAAACAATGGATTGAAGAAGATACGTAAGACGTTTAAAAAAACAGCGATTAAGATCGGGCTGCTGCACTAAAACCGTAGTCCGATTGATGTTAGATAGAATCCCTCGTAGATTTGCCAAAATAATTAGCGTAAAATATCCCACAAAATACCAACTAATAATAGACTATCGACCTATGATGTCTATTATTGCTGCTCCAATATCGATTACTATTTTTGCTCTAGGGTTAGCTATTTATTGTTTTAATACTTTTAATGGAACAATTATCAATAGGATAGTTATTAGTTTAATTGCCTTAGCTATGGGCTTATCTTTTAATGTCCCTGTATTTATTTTAGTTCCCTGGCAAATTATCTGCCTTTTCGATCTAGAACAAGATCGACTAATAATTACTAAAAAAGTATTCGATTCTCAGAATACAAAGCAATATATTCTAGGAGACATTAAAGCAGCCAAGATTGAAAAGTTCCAGGAACATCCAAACTCTTACGATGCCGAAGCCGATAATGAATCCGCCGTTGTCGAGAAATATAGAATCATTCTTTACGAAGCATCGGGAAATAAAATCAATTTATTTGGTAGTAGTTCGCGTTTTTTGAGTGGGGAACGTCGAGATTATGAACGCATACTCCAACATATCTGCTCTTTTCTGATATTAAGTTTTGAATGATAAACGCTAAATGTAATGACGATTAATCAAGTATTTCTATTCATTCCCAATCTTATTGGTTATGCCAGATTTCTCTTTTATCTAATAAGTTTCATTTGCCATAGTTTAGGTAATTGGCAACTGTGCATTAGCTTCTATGCGATCGCTTTTATTTTAGATGAATTCGACGGGCGGGCTGCCCGCGCCTATAACCAAAGCAGTAATTTTGGTGCAGCCTTAGATATGGTGGCAGATCGCTCTGCTACCGCTGGTTTATGTTTGATCTTGGCGCAGCTATATCCCCAGTATTTGTTATTTTTTATAATTGCGATCGCCCTTGATATTAGCAGTCATTACTATTTAATTTATGCTACAGGGATACTAGACAAAGCCAGTCACAAAGATTCTGCCGAGTGGGCGAATAATAAACTAATGAAGCTTTACTATGGCAACAAAACCTTTATGGATGTCTTGATTCTGGGCAATGAATTATTTTATATTTTGCTCTATCTCAATTTCTATCTGGTTAGCTTTAGTTTTATTATTGATAATTGGACTTTGAGTATCTGGCAACTATTAATAATTATCTCCTTACCTATCTATCTCTTCAAACAAGCCACCAACGTGTTGCAACTAAAAAGCGCAGCCCAAGAAATAGCTGCGATCGATCTCAAAAATAGAGAGGAGATAACCGATAATTGAACTTGAATTACTAATCGGTTATTTTACTATTAATAATGATAGGGTGAAACTGAAGGACGAAGAGAAGCAGATTCAGATGAAGCGTAATTCAGGAAATATCTCAATTATTATCGGTGCAAGTATACTCGCTTTAATGACTTTTGGTTTAGTGGGAATAGTATACTCCCTCTACATCAACGAGACTACTCAAGAAGAACCAGATTCAAATAGGATAGCCGAAAAAAACAATCCTTATCAGAATTTAAAAAGAGAAAAGAATTTTGTCACTACTCCTGTAACCGAGCAAAAATCAAATGGAGGAGGAAGACTAGAGCCAGAAAAGGGAATACCTACAGGTACATATTCCAATCCACCAACTACCGTAAATTCTTTTGGTGACTACGATACCACCATAGATCGTCCGTTCGAGAATTATGATTCTAGTATCGAGAGTAACCGCTTGAGCCAGCAAAGATTTGGTCATGCAACTCCCGACTATAGTAGACCATCTTCGGGCAATAATTTTAATAATAGCAGCAATAATAGTTTGGTCGATTCCCTAGAGAATGATGATTTTTTGGACGTTCCCGATCCCAATTCCCATGATGCTGTAGAAACTCCTTCTTTATTAGAATCTAATTTTTAAGATCCCAATTGCGAAACAAATGACCGATCAAATATAACGAGCCACACAGTACCAGTAGCTTGTCTTCTGATAGACTGCCTACCTTATCTAGTGCGGTGAAGATGTTGGCATAAGTTTGGCAACGAGTAAGATTCGGACAAACCTGTAGGGCGATCGCAGCTAAATCTTTTGGTTCTGCAGTACTATGGTCGGGGACGGGAACTAAATGTAGTTCGTCTTGAGGTTTCAGCAATACCTCCAATACATCCTCATGATCTTTAGTCGAAAGCATTCCCATAACCCACACCACGGGCTTATGGAGAGTATCGATATACTGTCGCAAAGCGATCGCAGCAGCGGTATTGTGCGCGCCATCAATCAGTAGCGGGCGATCTTTCCAAGTAGTCCATTGCAGCCTTCCCGCCCAACGGGTTTTATTCATTCCCGTCTGAATTG
The DNA here is from genome assembly GCA_964468145.1 of uncultured Pleurocapsa sp. Classification (GTDB taxonomy): domain Bacteria; phylum Cyanobacteriota; class Cyanobacteriia; order Cyanobacteriales; family Xenococcaceae; genus Waterburya. The sequence goes on along the minus strand of CAYXWE010000045.1, from coordinate 7,979 downwards.
CCAAATCGGGAATGTTCCATCCCTGCTGCTGTAGAGTTTTAATAGTGGCGATCGCGATCGCGGAATTACTTAACTGTACTTTACCCAATAGAGGTAGAGGATATTTAAGATCCTGATATTGTCCCCAAATATTATCTGAATGAGAACCAATCTTAATTTCTTGGGCGGGTTGCACCCAAGTTACGGGACATTGTAGTTCTCGAACCTTTTCTTCTACAACTTCTTTTGCTTCGGGGGGTAATTGTCCCACAATAGCAGGGCAATTATATTTCAGGACACCAGCCTTTTCGCGAGCAATATCAGCCACAGTAGGGCCCAAACGCTGCCAGTGTTCTCTACTGAGGGAAGTAATAATACTAACAAGGCTAGTTTCTTTGACATTGGTTGCATCTAGTCTACCTCCCAAACCGACTTCCATCACTGCAATATCGACGCGCGATCGCGCAAAATATAACCAAGCAGCAGCAGTAATAACTTCAAACTGGGTGGGGCTTTCTGTATTAGGGTCGATCGCCCGTTCTATATCCTGTAATAAATCAACCAGATCGGCAGATGCGATCGCTTTTTCATTGAGATGGATTCTTTCTGTCCAATCTACCAAGTGGGGAGATGTATAGCGTCCCACTCGATAACCAGCCTCGGTCAAAATTGAAGATAGATAGGCACATACCGAACCCTTACCGTTTGTACCTGCAACGTGAATAATCGGTACTTTATTTTGAGGATTATCTAAATCCGCAAGCAGTTTTTTAATTCTGGTTAAACCCAAATTAACGCCAAAACGTTGAAAAGGTTGTAGAAGAGAATCAATTTTATTTTCGCCGACTAACACAACTGCAAAATCTCCCAACCGCACCGATTAATCTAATCATAAACGATTGCACGACCAAACCTTAAACGAATATTAAAGGCTCAAACACAGCAGAATTGAAGAATTGATTCGTACCTGGGCTAGAAACTCGATAAGATATATAACAAAGTAGTAGCAAGCATTTATAAACTTGTTTATTAAAAGTAAAGATTGCTAATTTATGGCACAGATAGAAACTAGAACCGAACCCATGATTCTCAACATGGGGCCTCATCATCCATCAATGCACGGCGTACTGCGTCTGATTGTGACCCTGGATGGGGAAGATGTCGTAGATTGCGAACCAGTGATCGGCTATCTTCACCGAGGTATGGAAAAAATTGCCGAAAATCGTACCAGCGTAATGTACGTCCCCTACGTTAGTCGTTGGGATTATGCTGCGGGGATGTTCAACGAAGCAATTACCGTTAATGCACCCGAAAAATTAGCAGGAATTGAAGTACCCAAACGCGCCCAGTATATTCGAGTAATTATGCTGGAATTAAATCGCATCGCCAACCACTTGTTATGGCTGGGGCCATTTATGGCAGATGTCGGGGCGCAAACTCCCTTCTTCTACATTTTCCGCGAACGGGAATTGATTTACGATCTTTGGGAAGCTGCTACAGGACAGCGATTGGTTAATAACAATTACTTCCGTATCGGCGGGGTATCGGTAGACCTACCCTACGGCTGGATCGAAAAATGTGAAGATTTTTGCGATTACTTCGATCCTAAAATCGATGAATATGAAAAACTAATTACCAACAACCCGATCTTCCGCCGTCGCGTAGAAGGAGTTGGCACGATCTCCCGCGAACAAGCAATTAATTGGGGTCTGTCTGGCCCAATGTTGAGAGCCTCTGGGGTTAAATGGGATTTGCGTAAGGTAGACCATTACGAATGTTATGACGATTTTGATTGGGATATCCACTGGGAAACAGCAGGAGATTGTTTTGCTCGTTACCTAGTGCGAGTCCGCGAAATGCGCGAATCGATTAAAATTATTCGTCAGGCTCTTAAAGGTATCCCTGGTGGTGCTTACGAAAACCTGGAAGCCAAAAGAATGGCCGAAGGACGCAAATCGAAATGGAATGATTTTGAATATCAGTATATAGCTAAAAAAGTTGCGCCTACTTTCAAAATCCCCGCAGGAGAACATTACGTCCGTTTAGAAAGTGGTAAGGGCGAGTTGGGCATATTTATTGTCGGTAACGATAATGTCTTCCCCTGGCGTTGGAAAATTCGCGCCCCTGACTTCAATAATCTACAAATTTTGCCCGAACTTCTTAAAGGAGTCAAGCTGGCCGATATTATGCCGATCCTGGGTAGCGTCGATATTATTATGGGTTCGGTCGATCGCTAAGATAGTTAGAACTATGGGCAATGCAGAAGATCGGGTATCGTTGATTTAATAGTTTTTTGTCTTATGTCAAAAACTTACTTATACTCATTGCCAAGAACTTTTCTAATTTAACCAAAAAAACTAAGGTAAAAAATTTTACCTTAGTTTTTTTTATTATTATGAAAGCTAACCGCTTCTAGTTTATAAAGACTGGCGAGAAGCAAATTTTTCGATCGCAGCTTGAGTCTCTTGCAACATCTGATGTCTACTACTATCAATCCCTGTATTACCCAAGGTAGGAACTAAATTACGCGCCTGTAGCGTCATGTGTAGCTGTAGCTGCGCCACGTATTCGCTGATGTCCTCTCGTAATACTTCTTGGTTTTGAGTTGTTAGTTTGATGTCCAAAGTATTAAACCCCTTGCTTGTTGAGATTGGTATTTTCGTCTAGACCAAAACTAACACGGTCGCCGTGAATTTTGTATATCTTTAGACAAAGTTAAAATATTTTGCAATATTCTTCATGAATAAAAGTTAATTTAAAATATTTTAAGTTGACAAACTACGAGTTTTTGTGTATCAACATAATCGAAAAATAAGACAGATTTAATTGAGGATAATTACTCAAATTAGCGTAAATCTTTTGGTCGGGGAAAGTAACCTTTTCCACAATCCAACTAGAGTCCAATAAATCGCGCTCTTTGAGAATCTGCCACACCTGGGAGTATACCGAACTTACCTTGAGCAATACTACTACTTCTGCCCAATCTAAAACCGCTTCTAATTCGGGGATTGTATACAAAGCAGGAAGAATAGCCAGTTTTTGCCGATCGACTGTTAGGGGAACTGGTAATACAGAAGCGATCGCCATAGGGGAAGATACTCCAGGGACAGTTTGAATTCTCGCCTCTGGATGTAGAGTCTGTAGAGTCTGGGCTAAATAAGTAAAGGTACTATAAAAACTAACATCTCCCAAACAGGCAAAAGCAATATCTTCTCCTTGGGCTAAATATTGCCAAACGAAAACCGCTGCCTTATGCCAAGCGGTTTGTAGCTGCTGGCGATCTTGGAGATAGGGAAAATATAAAGGAAGCAGAATTTGGTGGGGAGCAAGCCAGCGGGTGATAATCTTTTGCGCCACCCCTGGGCGATCGCCAGTACCAGCAGGAAAAGCCACAACTTTGCTTTGTTGCAGAATTCGCAATCCTTTAACTGTAATCAATTCGGGATCTCCCGTACCGACACTCACTCCGTATAGTATTCCTGTTTGCACTACAATATATCGCTCGTTTATATAGGTTAGTTTTTTACCATACCGTAAGAGGATTCGCAGAAAAAAAGTTTAAACGATCGCGTCTTGGTTAAAATTGAAGGTGAATAAATTCTGGCGAGCGGGTATGTTATTAAAGCAAAATAACCAAAAAATAGTTACAAGTATTTTATTTACTGGTTTATTAACTTTACTAGCTAGCTGCGGTCAAAGTTCGGCGCTCGAAAGTTTGGTTCGAGCCGATCCAGAATTGAGCGAAAATACAGATACAGTAGAGCAATCTAGCACTGAAATCCCAAACCCTGACGATCTAGATGATGCGGTAGCCGATAGCTCAACATCAAAAGCTGCCCCTGTAAAGGAGGTAGATGTTCCTGCAGATACCAAAGCACCAGCAAAAAATTCCACGAACGTCTCAGAATCAAAAATATCTAAGCCAGAACAAGAGACAAAGAACGAAGCCTTTAATCCCAAACTAAAGACAGCGGTAGCCAATAGCTTACCAGATGATTTTCCTGCATCTTTTCCCATCTATCCCCAAACCGAACTCTTAAAAATTCAAACAGGAGCAGATAATAGATCTGGAACAATTACCTGGAATAGTTCTGACAATCGTCAAGCGATCGCCGATTATTACAAGGCGGAACTAGTAACTAACGGCTGGAACATTATTAAACCATTCGATCTCAAGCCCGAACAAAAATGGGCTAGAGCGATCGCCATCAAAGACGAACAAAGAGTCGCTATTACCTTAATCAACCCCGATCGAGATGAAGATCGAGCCAAAAAGACGAAACTGTCGGTAATCTATCAACTCTTATCCGAAGATATTGCCAAATCGGGAATTTCCGAGGTATTAAATCCCGAACCCGATTCCCCAGAAAAACAATCCCCAAAAAATAAAACTCAATCGACACCAAATACTACCGCCGAACAAACCCCAACTCCGACTCCCAAGAATCGAAAACATATAATAGACACCGCCGACTTTATCGATCTCAATGATGCTCCAGAACAATTAGACGGGTCAATAAAAACCGTGGCATCGTTGGGCATCTTAACCCCTTATACCGCCGAGGGCAACATCGATGTTAGCAAATTTGCACCCAATGCAGTTATCACCAGAGGAGAATACGCCCGTTGGCTAATTGCAGCTAACAATCGTTATTACCAAGACAATCCTGGTAAAAAAATTTATATCCCTAGCGATGCGGAGCAACCTGCATTCCAAGATGTCAAACAAGTACATCCCGACTTTGGGGCAATTCAAGGTTTGGCAGAAGCAGGATTAATACCTTCTCGTTTGACCGAAGATAGTACTAATTTATTATTCAGACCCACTGCCCCCCTAACCAGAGAAGATTTAATTACCTGGAAAGTCCCTTTAGATATGCGTCAAGCATTGCCCAAAGCATCTATTAAAGCGATCGAAGAAAGTTGGGGTTTTCAAGATGCTCCCGATATAGACTCTTCGGCTATCAGGGCATTATATGCCGATTTTCAAAATGGCGATCGCTCTAATATCCGTCGCGTGTTTGGTTTTACTACCCTTTTTCAACCCCAAAAATCCGTCACCAGGGCAGAAGCAGCAGCTTCTCTATGGTACTTTGGTTTTCAGGGTGATGGTATTACCGCCCAAGAAGTCCGAGATCTCGAAAGTGAATAATCTATCCCTTGGCGTTGCTGGATCGAAGCAATCAACTAATCAAGCGCACTGCTTCGCCAAAAGGAAACCGAGCTAAATCTAAGCCACCAGGAGTAACTACCCATAGAGTCGATAATTCTGGCACTGCATCGGGAAATGTGCCATAGCCATCGGTAAGATAAACACAGACTCCTGTAGTCATACCGTCCCAAGTAGCAGCAATTTTGCTAAAGAAAGGTACAAAAGATGTTCCTCCACCGCCTTGGGGTTGGGGAATGTCGCTATCGGGATTTAGTTGATAGGGACCATAAATATTAGCATCAGCATAATATAGTTCGCATTCTAGATGGGGATAAGAATTCAGGATGCCGTTAACTTCATTGAGGAACATCCTTAGCTGCTGCTGCGCGATCGAACCACTAGTATCGATCGCGACATACACTTTGACAGACTCTCCCTGTAAGGTTTCGAGATATACACCCCGTCCGATAAAACGGCGATCGAATTCTGTATAATCAGTCGGGGTTTTGACTAAATACCGCCAGAGATAACTGCGCCAGTTTAATTGCGCCGAATCTAACGAGCCTAATTCTCGCACCATTCCTGCAGGCAGTTTGCCCTGGTTAGTGGTACGGGCAATGATTGTAGCCTGCTGCATCCCGTTGCGCCAATGGGATTCCAATTCAGCTTTTTTGGCTTCTGAGAGACTGTCATAATTTTCCCCCGCCCCGTCTAATAAATCTAAAATACCCAGACAGTACGGACATTGCTGTTGGGGCAATAATTCATAGATTTCTTCTACACTAAGATGTTCCAACTTAGGATCTCTAATACCCCCAGTTGGAAGCTCGAAATAATCCTGCTTAACGATAATGCCATTAACCACAATATCCGCAGCAATATTCCAACGCTCTTTATCTCTGACTCCTCGACGCAAAACATGACACAAAGCTGCGTGTAAAACTTCGTGCAGTAATAAACCATCCTGTTGAGATGGAGTTAGAGATAATAAAAAATCAGGATTAAAATAAATATCCTTACCGTCAGTAGCAGCAGTGGGGATACTATCAGTAGGAATAAATTTGGCAAATAAAGCTAAAGTAGCAAAAAAAGGCGATCGCATTCTCAAGCGCAATAACGATGCACTAATTATTTTTTGATAGGGGCTATTAGCTTTATTCATTAATAATTTAATACTGATGAAAGTTGCGATCGCTCAAGGTCGATTATGGATTTAATTATTCCTCAATCCTTAAGGGGATCGCAGCCCCAATTCATCAGAGAATAACGCCAGGGTGTTTCTTTGATGTCGCCAGATGGTTTTTGAGCGAGATGGCGATGAATATAGCCCACGACTTTCTTCATGTGCTTAAAATCTTTCTTCTTATACTTAGAGCTATCCTTGTTCGGGATTTTGATGATTTTTTTTACCAGATTTGCGACCTTTTATTTTACCTTTTTTATCTTTTTGACCGACAGAATTGCTCTCATCGGTTTTAAGCCATTTTTTAATCTCGGCAGCATCCATATTTACTGCCTCTCTAAAATCTTGTAATATTTCTTGCTGCTTGGGCTTAAGATTGCTATTGTCTTCAATTATCGATAAAGATCTCCCTCGATGGACGCTAATATTGCCCGTATTATCGTTTTTAACTAAGTAACGGGGTTTATTTTTGCTGGCGGTAATTTGGCGTTGCGAACCCTTACCGTTATGCTTATCGTCTACAGTAGTAGATTCGGTAATTTTTTGAGTAATTTCTCCTGTAGTTTCCCCTGCACCTACTTTCCATTTAACCTTAGTACCCTCGTTACTATACTATTGATAATATATTTAACTTTATATTTCAAAGAATCCACTTATCCCATGGCTTTACTACGCAGCACCACAATACTATGCTGACCTGGAGGTTCATTGTATTTTGAAGAGAAGTATTTTTATTATGCTGGTATTTTTTTTAGTATTTTTTACTAATTTTCAAGTTGCTTGGGGACATACACAAGAACAAAATAATGATAGATCTTCTACACCCAGCACAGCAAAAAAGGTTAGGCCCGATGACTCTTCAAGAAGTAGCGATCGCGCCCGTGAAAGCAAAAATAAACAGCAACCTCTAGATTTTTCAGATACAGGTCGTCCAGGACAACAGACAGCAGGAGAAAGTCGTGGCGAATGTATCTATACAGAACATAATTTGTCTGCAGTCATACCTACTTCCCATTCTGGTAAAACTACTTTAGGCAATCCCCGTTTTTGGGTTTATTTTCCCTATACCCGCCAACAGGTAAGTCAAATTGAATTTGTCATTCAAAATGAAGCTAGAGAAGATGTTTGGCGATCGCAAGTGAAGAATAGGGATAATCAGGGTTATCGAAGTTTTTCTATGCCCGCAACGGCAGCCCCCCTAGAAGTCGATCGATGGTATCGCTGGTATGTCAAAGTTTATTGCGGTCGGGATCGAGATGACTCAACCGATTATGTTCAGGGGTGGGTGCGTCGAGTACCTCTACTTTCTCAGATGTATTTAGAATTACAGCAAGAATCTATGCCATCTCATAAAATCTATGGCGAGGGTGGTATTTGGTATGATGCGATCGATAATTTGCTTACTTTGTATAAATCCGATCCAGGCAATATGAGGCTAGAACGGGATTGGCACAATTTAATTGAAGCTCAAGGTGTATCTTTAGATTTTTTGCCACAAGTGGGAGCAAGTTATAAGGCGAATGAGTTAAATTGATTTCATCTAATAACAAATGACAAAAAACTATTAATTAAAGCCGATATCGATTTTGGAGTTGTAATAGTTTTTTGGTGGCTTCTTCTGCGTTATCTGCTAACTCTGCAAAGGTTATAAACCTGATTAATTCT
>CAYXWE010000044.1:0-11171 GCA_964468145.1 uncultured Pleurocapsa sp. | reverse complement strand
CTTTAGCTCAAATGTTGGAAAAATCCACTGTTACTGCTCGATAAAAAATCAGCTTGATTTCATTAATTAAGCTAATGATAATTTAATCTTTTTTTTGGGAATTATAGTATCAATTGAAATAACAAAAATTATGAAAACCGTATTAATTGTTGAAGATACTCATGCGGAACGACAAATGAGTTCTGCCCTACTATCTCACGCTGGCTTCAAGGTAGCAGTTGCTGAAAGTGCAGAAATAGCGTGGGAATGGCTCAATAGTAACCCCATCCCTAATTTAATTTTACTAGATATTGTGATGCCAGGAGAAAGCGGTCTAGACTTGTGTCGCAAAATTAGAGAAAGTAGCAATTTGAAAGATGTACCGATTTTGTTCTGTAGCTCCAAGGCAGAAGAATTCGATCGCTTTTGGGCAATGCGTCAGGGAGGTAATGAATATATTACTAAACCTTATATACCTCAAAATTTAGTAGATAAAGTGACCGAATTTGCTAGTTAACTAATTCAAAACTAGAAATTAATCTTACTTAATATGGATCTAGAATATTTTAGTATCGCCTTAAATTCAGAAATTAGTTTAGCAATACCTCTAGAAAGCATAGGCAAAATAATTCAGTTAGATATTCAAACTGTCTGTGCAGTTCCTGGAGTATCTAGTTTTTGGTATGGAGTAATTAATTTTAAAGGTTCTTTGTTATGGATTTTAGATAGCGATGGCTACTTCGCTACGAAAGGAAAACGAGCTGAAAATCCATCGAAAAAAATGGCATCAGTGGTTATTAAAGAACGCCAAAAAGATACTCTCAAACAAGTAGCCATAGGAACGCCAAAACTAGAAGGAATTGTAACTATAGAACCCCAGCAGCTAGAACCAATTCCTCAGCATACTGTCCCTAATCTAAGAAACTGTTGTTCTAATATTATTTCCGCTCGAAATAAACATACTTTTATTTTAAACTCTGCCAATTTGTTAGAGCAGTTACACCAACAATCGAGTTTATTATCTGCTTGATTGTACTTTATTTATTATTGTAATTATTAATCCTAATATTATGTCTGATTCGACCTTTGAAAACATCGATCGAAACAACAATACTGATGATTTAGTCGATTTGATTGTCCAGGCTAGCACTTTAGAAAGCGAGGGAGAAACGGCAAGCGCGATCGCCCTTTACGAATTGATTGCCAGCAAAGATCCCACTGGGAATTATGGTAACGTGGCTAGAGAAGCTTTAGCAAATTTACAAACAGATTCTGTTGTCGAAGAACCTCAAAATAATATCAAGCCAGAGTTAGAAACGAAATACAGTCTCTGGGAGAGGTTTAATCTTCGAGCTAGAACTACCTTAATTTTAATTGGAATTAGTGCCTTTTCCACAATTACCGTCAGTTCTATTGCCTATAGATTTGCCAATCGTTCGGTTACAGAGCAAATAACGGCTGCCGAACAAAATTTGGCAATAGAAATTAATGACAAAGTGTCATTTTATATGCGGGAGCGTTTTGGCGATATTCAAATTATGTCTAATTTGACGATTTTGACTAATCCTGAATTGAAATCCAGAACTAGTATCGAAGATAAACAAATAGCTTTAGATTCTTTTATCCAAGCTTATACAATATACGATAGCGTTGCAGCTTTTGATTTGGAAGGTAATGTTATTGCTCAATCAACTGGTAAAGCTTTGCCCAATCATAGCGATCGCAATTATTTTCAGGCAGCACTGCAACAAAATAAACCAATTCTAACTCAGCCAATTTTATCCAAGAGTTCGGGGGTAATGGCAGTATATGTAGCTGCACCCTTTAAAGATAGTACGACCGGTCAAAATATTGGCGTAATCAGAGCTAGAATGCCAGTTAAACATCTTAGAGACTTGATTCAATCAGTTGATGGCGAAAAACATTATTTGCTAGATAATCAAGGGCAAATTTTTATGGTCTCAGATGATGAAGAATATGCTGCAATTCAAAGTTCTGCCAATAAGATCCAACTAGCAAGCGATCGCTTTGAATTTTTTGATAAATTACGCTCATTAGCTAGCGATGATGTTGCGAATACGGGAAAAATCAAAGATAATTTAGATTCTTCAGATTCCAAATCGGCAACAAAACCTGTAACTCTGATTACAGAAGATTATTTGGCTTCTTATGCCAAATTTTCCAGTTTTGATGATATATTTCGCCTAGATTTACCAGATTTAGGCTGGAGTACCATTACTACGATCGACAAAGAAACAGCTTTTACCGTACAAAAACAACTTTTAGTTTCTTTTGTTGCGGGTACATTAATTGTTACCGCAGTGGTGGCTGCGATCGCCTCCATTCTGGGTTTGAAGTCAACTCAACCGATTATTCAAGCTGTTGAAGCAGTAAAAAAACTGGGTCAGGGAGATTTTGATGCCAGAGTTCCTGTTTTGGGACAAGACGAAATTGCCGATTTGGGCAATAACATCAACAGAATGGCATCGCAAATTCAAGATCTACTCTACACTCAAGAAGCAGAAGCTAAACGTCAGCGTCAAGAAAAAGAGACGCTACAGCAGGGTGTGATGGGACTACTTCTAGATGTAGAAGGAGCTAAAAGAGGAGACTTGACAGTAAGAGCAGAAATGACAGATGGTGCGGTAGGTTCAATTGCTGATGCCTTTAATTCCACTCTCAAAAAACTTCAAGGATTATTACAAGAAGTACAAATCGTCTCGACAGAAGTCGGTCAGCTATCTTCGGTGGGGGAAGGTTCGGTAAAACAGCTTTCAGAATCGGCATTAATTCAAGCCGAAGAAATTAACTTGACCTTAAATAGTATTGATGAAATTAACGAATCGGTAGAAACTGTCTCTAATTATGCTCAAGAAGCAGCTAAAATTGCTCGAAATGGAGCAATTCAGGCAAAAGAAGGGGATTTGGCAATGGATGCCACGGTAGATAGTATTGAAAAAATTCGCACTACCGTAGCCAATACTTCAAAAAAAGTAAAACAGTTAGCGGAATCTTCTCAAGAGATTGCTCAAATTGTCGAAATTATTTCTGGTATCTCAGAAAAGACTAACTTACTGGCTTTTAACGCTTCGGTTGAGGCTGCTCGTGCAGGAGAACATGGCGAAGGTTTTAGAATTGTAGCCGAAGAGGTACGTCGTTTGGCAGACCGAATTACCGAAGCAACCAAAGATATTCAACAGTTAGTAAACACCATTCAACAGGATACAACCTCAGTACTAGACGGGATGGAAACTAGTACCTCAGAAGTGGTAAATGGTAGTGAATTAGTCAGAATGACCAAGCTCAACCTACGAAGCTTGGCAAACACCAGTCAGCAAATTGATGAGTATCTCAAGTCTATTTCTATTAGCACAATCGATCAAACCAATACTTCGAGACAAGTGAATGAAAAAATTAATAGCATCGCTTTAGTAGCCAAAAACACTTCTAGCGAAGCGCAAAGTGTTGTGCAATCTTTACACAGTCTGGTAGAAGAAGCGGAAAATCTTCAATATTCAGTATCCCAATTCAAACTCGAAGCTTAAATTTAGCTCCCAGTAGATTCTTAACTCCTTTCTTTATCCGCTTATTATTCAGGCATTGTCTTATTTAACATGAGTTCCCAGTTAGACCCTGCAATTCTCGCTGCTATTACAGCAGAAGCACGTCAATGTTTTCTAGATGAAGATGCTCCAGAGTATCTTCAAATGCTGGAAGAAGGTTCTTCAGATCGTGCTAACCCTGATTTTACTGCCTTGCTCCGAGCAGCCCATTCTCTCAAAGGTGGAGCGGGTTTAGCATCATTAACTAGTCTGCAAAATTTGTCTCATAAGCTAGAAGATGTACTGATAGGAATTCAAGACAAATCAATATCCGAACCAGAATTAGCCTGGGCGTTGGTTGAAAAAGGAATTGATGAAGTTAGCTATGTTTTATCTCAGGCTCGCACGGTTGACGATGCGATCGCCAATCCAGAGTTGATTACAGCCTTGGAGGAGCTTACAGGCTCTAGTTCGGATAACCAACAAGACAGTACAACAGACAACAGCGGTAACGATCGGCATGATTTAGTTCGTAACACTCTTGCTGTGGAGTTGGAAGGCAGTTTGGTTGCCATTGATGAATTGGAGTTAGATACTCCTGCAGAAATTCTAGAACCGATACTAGCAGGTTTGATCGATGAATGTACTTTTATCGCTGAAACTCTAGAACTGCCTTGGCTGGAAAAAGCGATCGCGCCGATTTCCGAAGGATTGGCAAACTCCGATACCGATACTGTTGAAGTTTTATTGGTAACGAAAGAGATTATTTCTCTTTTGCGAGAACAGATAGCCGATTATCTAAATAATTTGGCTACAGTTGTTAAGGAGCCTGTATCCGAGGGTGAAAGTAGCGACCAAAACAATGAGTTAATTCATAACACTTTAAGCAGAGAATTAGAGGAAATTTGTCAAGCTGTCGCCGAACTAGAGATGGATACTTCCGAAGCGATAATCAATGAGGCTTTAATTAGTTTTGCCGATGAATGTACCTTTATCGCTCAAACTCTAGAATTACCTTGGCTGAGGGATGCGGTTGCTCCTATTGAAAGTTTTCTGGCAGAAGTCGAGGCGTTGGAAGCTTTGTTGACGGTACAAGAACTGATACCAGGAATTCGTCAAGAGTGGGATCTTTATCTTCAAGACCTCAATAATATCGATCCAGATAACGAAGAGAACGCAATTTATATTAGCGAAGAAGATTATAAAGAGAGAGAAAATAGTTCTGCATCTTTCGATTTAGGCGAAAAAGACAAAGAAGAACTAAGTAAGGTAATGTTTGCACCACCAAAAGCATCTCCAGAGAAAATAGTTGCGAAGGTAGTGCCAGAGTCATCTAAATCTGCTACTAATCAGGTCAAAATTTCTTTAAATAGACTGCAGGATATGACCAACAATGTAGAAGAATTAATTCTGACTCATTCTCGTTTTAGTCGCCAACAACAAGCATTGAGGCTGGCAAATCAGCGTTTGCGATCGCTCACTCGCCAGTTTGAACCTATCAGAGAGCAAGTTCAAGATTTGTACGACAAGCTTGCAGTAGGCTCGACAGATATGTCTGGTCAAAGCAATGGAGAAAATTCTAGCAAAGGTGAGTTTGACTCTTTAGAAATGGATCGCTACACCGATCTTCATAGTAGTCTCCAATCTTTTCAAGAATTAATGTTACAGATTCAAGAGACTCGCACCGATATTGACCTGATCGATCGCGAATTAGCCGAAGATGTGGAACAGACTGAAAAAAATCTTGACAATCTTTATTCTCAAGTTACTGCTTCTCGTTTAGTACCCTTCGATTTGTTGGCAAAACGTTTCGTTCCCCAGATTAAGGGATTGAGCCAGCGTTTTGACAAGCCAGTCGAGCTAAAAATTGAAGGCAAAAACATTCCTGTCGATCAGATATTACTCGAACAACTACAAACTCCCCTGACTCATCTGCTCAATAATGCTTTTGACCACGGTATTGAATCGAAATACGAACGTTTTAATAATGGCAAGCCAGAAGTTGCTACTATTTTACTCAATGCTCAACTCAAGCAAAATCAGCTAGTCATCACAATTAAAGATGATGGAGGCGGGATTAAAATTGACAAGGTATACAAAAGAGCAATAGAAAGAGGAATATGTCCTGTGGATAAATCAATCGAAGATTTTGAGCCAGGAGAAATTTTAAACTGGATTTTTGAACCTGATTTTTCTACTGCAGCTAAAGTTAGTGACATCTCAGGTAGAGGGATGGGATTAGACATTGTTCTAAACTTAATCCGCCAACTCAAAGGTCAACTACAGGTACAAACAGATGTTGGTATTGGTAGTACTTTTACTATTCGTTTGCCGATCGACCTCAGCTTACAGTCTTTGATGCTGGTGCAACTACAGAACCAATTGATAGCAATTCCTCACACTAGCATCCGAGAGATATTACCTTATCGAGATTTATATTTTACCGATCGCCAACAACAACAAATTAATTGGCAAAATCAATTTATTTCGGTCGCTGCTGCTGCTAATTTATTTCCTTCTCCCAGAAAACCTTTAACAATCGCTCAGGGCAAAATAGGCATTGTATTACAAACAGCCTTTGAACCCATTGCAATTTTAGTCGATAATATAGTTGGTGAAGAAAAATTAATTATTAAACCCTTTGATGAAACTATTCCAGTACCAGCTTATATGGGAGGTTGTACTGTATTGGGATCGGGAGAAGTTATCCCCGTAATTTTCCCTCGGGGTTTAGAACAAAATTCCCTCGACTCAGCATCAGTTAAGGACAGTACTGCCACCATTGTCAATACTACTTCGACCATCCTTATCGCTGAAGATTCGGTGGCTACGAGAAGAATGCTGGACAAAATATTGACTTCTGTTGGCTATCAGGTGCTTGTTTGTCGAGACGGACAAGACGCTATAGAAGAAATAGATCGTTACAAGGGTAAAATAGATCTGATTTTGTCCGATGTTGAAATGCCTCGGATGAATGGCTTTGAATTACTAGAAAAAGTGAGAGCCAAACCTGCTTTTTATAATACACCTATTGTCATGGCTACTTCTCGTACTGGCGATCGCCATAAACAAGAAGCTAAAAGACTCGGTGCTACTGACTATCTCGGCAAACCCGTACAACCGCAAAATTTAATCGATACTGTAAATAAGTTATTGAAAAAAAGTTAATCGTCGATCGCCGATCTACAAAAGGCGAGTATCTCCATTAAGTCAGTCGTTTGTTGCGGATAGTTTACCTGGGGGCGCGCAATAATAATCAAGGGAATATTTAAACTGGCTGCAACCTGACGTTTAATATCTTCTCCTCCCGCCTTTCCTGATGCCTTAGTAACCACTAAAGATATCTTCCACTGTTGCCACAAGGCTTTTTCTAATTCGAGGGTAAGGGGAGGACGAATAGCAATCAGGCGATCGCGCTTAAATCCTGCTTTATTAGCTACATTTAAAGATTCGATTTTGGGTAGTACCCTAGCATATAGGGTGGCTCGCTTTTGCCAAGATTGAAACTGAGGTAAAATTTTGCAGCCAACGGTCAACAAGACTTTATGCCCTTGTAAATAATTTCCTGATAAAAGAGTATCAAAACTATCTAGTTCGATTTCGGAAACATTTTCTGAAGCCAAGTTAAATACACGAGGGTTGCTCCTTTCGTAACGTAGATAAGGAATATTTAACTTATTAGTAACGGCGATCGCCGAACGAGAAACTTCTGCTGCATGGGGATGAGAAGCATCGACTACCGCTGCAATATTTTCTTGCTGACAAAAATCTTGCATTCTATGGCGATCCATACAGCCTATTTCTACTTTCGTACCAGCAGCATAAATATCTTTAGCAATTGGAGTCGCCACGCTAACCACAAAATAAATCCTCGCGTTGGCTAACATCTGGGCGATGGCAACACTATCGCTCGTACCTCCAATCAACCAGATTTTAGCTTCGGCGATCGCAATATCCACTCCTCAATTATCATCTTCCTTTCAAAGCTTTCTGAAAATTACGGCGATAAGATTTATTGGTAACCAAAAGAACCGGCCATAATAAAGCCAAAGTAATTCTTCTTGGTAAACCAGAATTAAAATTAGTACGCCGATAGCCAGACAAAAATTTCCAGATTCCGCCGATATAAACGACTGCTAGTATAAAACCAATAAACTGTGGCATGGCAATAACTTATAAATCTTAAAATAGACCAATGATATTTTTATTCTAACAATCACGATCGCAAAATTTTCTTTCTTTCCATTTCGCCACTCTAGTTCTGGGACTAGTGTCTTACAATACTCACTAAACAAGGCCAAACTTAGGTAATATTCCTTTACATTTATTTGGCTTAAGCTTTTTGCCAGCTAAAACCAGAACGCTAAGTCAATCATTAGCGCGAGATCGAAACATTAAATAATTAATATTAAATAATCATCAAAGGAGATTATGATGCGAGCAGTGTTAATGGCTGGGGGATCGGGGACAAGATTGCGCCCTTTGACTTGCGATCTGCCCAAACCGATGGTGCCAGTGTTAAATCGTCCCATTGCAGAACATATCATCAATTTGCTCAAGCGTAATAATATTACTGAGGTTATTGCTACTCTTTACTACCTACCCGATGTAATGCGGGACTATTTTCAGGATGGAAGTGATTTTGGCGTACAAATGACCTATGCAGTGGAAGAAGAACAGCCACTAGGAACCGCAGGATGCGTCAAAAACATCGAGCAATGGCTTGATGGTACTTTTATTACTATTAGCGGAGATGCTATTACAGATTTCGATCTCCAAGGTGCGATCGCTTTTCATCGAGCCAAAAAATCTAAAGCTACTCTTATTTTGACTCGCGTACCCAATCCCGTAGAGTTTGGGGTGGTTATCACCGATGAAGATGGTAAAATCAAACGCTTTTTAGAAAAGCCTTCTCTTAGTGAAATTTTCTCCGATACAGTCAACACAGGTACATATATTCTCGAACCAGAAGTGTTGGAATATCTACCAGAAAATGAAGAATCTGATTTTTCCCAAGATTTATTCCCTCTATTATTAGAGAAGGGCGAGCCGATGTATGGGTATGTAGCAGAAGGTTATTGGTGCGATGTTGGTCACTTAGAAGCCTATCGCGAAGCCCAATATGATGGACTAGACAAAAAAGTTAAGTTAGATTTTCCCTATCGAGAACACTCTCCAGGAATTTGGATCGGCAACAATACTTATATAGATCGAAGTGCGATCGTCGAAACTCCAGCCTTAATCGGCGATAACTGTCGCATTGGGGCGCGAGTCCGTATTGAAGCAGGAACGGTAATTGGGGATAACGTAACCATAGGTGCTGATGCTAACCTCAAACGACCAATTATCTGGAATGGGGCAACGGTTGGGGATGAAGCCCATTTGCGTGCCTGTACCATATCTCGCGGAACAAGAATGGATCGGCGATCGCAAGCTTTAGAAGGTTCGGTAGTTGGTACTCTCTCGATTGTGGGGGAAGAAGCTCAAATTGCACCAGGGGTTAGAGTTTGGCCGAGTAAAAGAATTGAATCTGGTGCCATCCTCAATATTAATTTGATTTGGGGAAATATGGCTCAACGCAATCTTTTTGGACAAAGAGGCGTTTCTGGACTGGCGAATATCGATCTGACCCCCGAATTTGTCGTTAAACTTGGTGCTTCTTATGGTTCGACTTTAAAACTAGATTCAACAGTATTAGTTTCTCGCGATCAACGTAGCGTTTCACGAATGGTGGGACGAGCCATAATTTCGGGCCTAATGTCGGCAGGAGTTAATGTTTTAAATCTTGAAGCCACAGCTATTCCTATTGCCCGCACTATGATGGCAAATCTGATGGATGTGTCGGGAGGACTTCATATTCGTCTAGATCCCAATCGACCAGATTATTTATTAATTGAATTTTTTGATCGCCAGGGTATTAGTATTTCTAAGTCCATCGAAAAGAAAATAGAAGGGACGTATTTTAAAGAAGATCTGCGTCGAGTTGCAGTTCAAGAAATTGGCAACGTAAGTTATCCCAGTGGTATTCTCGATACCTATAGTCGCACTTTTGAAAAACATATTAATATCGCAGCGGTGCGTAATAGTTCTTCTAAAATTGTGATTGACTATGTATATGGTGTATCGGGAGCTATTTTGCCTCAATTACTAGCCAAGTTTGGTTGTGATGCAGTGGTGCTAAATGCCAGCCTGAGAGAAACAGCTATTTCTACTACAGAAAAAGAAATGCTGTTAGATCAATTGGGTCAAGTAGTCGAAGCTCTTAATGCCAACTTTGGCGTTCAGGTGTCTGCCAATGGCGAACAGTTTATTTTGGTAGATGAAGCAGGTTTGCCCATTCGGGGAGAAATTTTAACCGCCTTGATGGTCAATACTATTTTTACTGCTAACCCTCGCAGCACTGTAGTCGTGCCTGTTAATGCTTCGAGTGCCGTCGAAGAGATTGCCCGTCGTCATGATGGCAATGTAGTCCGAACAAAAGTTAATCCCACTGCTTTGATGGAGGCTTCTCAGGAAAACTCTAACGTGGTATTAGGAGGAAACAGCGATATGGGATTTATTTTTCCCCATCTTCATCCAGGTTTTGATGCCATGTTTAGCATCGCCAAGCTAATCGAAATGCTAACCATTCAAGAGCGATCTTTGGCAGATATTCGTCAAGATCTTCCTCATGTTTGCCATAAATTTTGCTCTGTACGCTGTCCTTGGAAAGTCAAAGGCTCTTTGATGCGTCATTTGGTAGAGACTCATTCCACGGAAAATTTAGAACTAATTGACGGGGTTAAAATAATTAATCCGCAAAACGATAACTGGATTTTGATTTTGCCCGATGCGGGAGAACCTTTAGTACATATTTATGCTAACAGTAACGATCGCACCTGGGTGGACAAACAATTGGCTCAATATCGTTTACGAGTGCAAAAATTTGTCGATCGCCAATAAGTTTTAACTTTAAATACCTTTAGAATTGCTGTGGGGTCAAAGTACTAGCAATAAATAGTACAATTGTTCAACCAGTTTTTATAGTTCAAAGATTTAAGGAATAGCAACCCATGAATAGCTGTGTTTTGATGGCGAAGATAGTCGACGATCCAGAATTAAGGTCTACTCAAGACCAAGTTAGCGTATCTTCGATGCTCGTCGAATTTGAATCTACTAGAGAAGGAGAAGCACCAGGAATGTTAAAAGTTGAAGGATGGGGTAATTTAGCCGAAGAAATGAAAAATGCCTACAGCGTGGGAGATAGCATTATTATCGAAGGAAGATTATCAATGAATGTGTCGGATGATAAAGGATACAAAGAAAAGCGCGCCACACTAGTTGCTTCAAGAATTTATCCTGTGGGTAGTATGGGTACTAATGTTGCTTCTACTGCCAATCGAAGTAATTCAACTCCAGCAGTTGCTAACAGTCCTAGTAATACTAATAATGTTGTTGATTTTGCTTCTACCTTACAAACTCAACCCACAGCAGTCCCTACTGCAATAGAAACTCCCGATTCATCTCCATCTCAGGAAGATGACAATGAAGATTGGGATGAAATTCCCTTTGTGCGACCCGTTTATTCTAGAACCAACTACGGTCGAGAGCTATGCGACTCTTGGGAGTTAGAAGCTAACCGATATTGGGATGGAGTAAAGCAATTTGTTT
>CAYXWE010000043.1:0-11378 GCA_964468145.1 uncultured Pleurocapsa sp. | reverse complement strand
GGGTTTGAGCGAGTTTATGGCTAGAAGCGTCCCAAACTAAAAAGAAAATGCCATTTTGCTCGAAGCTATAGTAAAAAGGATAATTGGCGCGGTCTATAAAATTTAAACCAAGTTTTGATTGATGCTTGAGCCAGTATGCTTTGGCTAAATCTCGTTCTTGCTGAAAAATAAAATTTTGCTCTTTAATTGCACCCGAACCATCGTGGTTGCCAATAGTAAAACCAAAGGGAATTTTTGCCTGTCGTAACGGTCGGGCAATATGGCGGTCAAACGCTCTCCACATTGATTTTATTTGGGCTTGAGAAAGGGATACTTTTTGTCCTGCAATCATATCTCCACCGCACAATACCAAATCTGGTCGCCACTGAGGAATTAAGGCGATCGCTTGTTCTACTTGCGGTTCATAGGTTATCGAACCGTATTGGCTATTAAAATCGCTGACTACTACAATCCGAAAATCTTTGCGCTTTGGTAAATGTAAATTCTGAGGAACGAAAATATTATTTGCTACTTGAGATTGTTCCTGAGATTTTGGATTCGCACTATAAATAATACATAAGACTAAGATTAAGCCGATAGTTACCAAGGAAACAAACTTTATCTTATTAACTAAACCTTTCACCTTTTACCTAATCTTAATAGATTAATAAGTATGCAATACTAGCCAACAATTAATTACTGGGGATCGATTTTTTCTTTCTTTGCTCCTAAAAGATCTTTTTTATATTCTGGGTCGATTGCAACCTGATTGGTATAGACTCTATTTACCCCTGAAACTTTTTTGGCGATATTTTCCATTCTTCTAAGAAGTTCTGGATCGGAAATTCTTCCTGTAAGCACAATGGCATCATCTTCTTGAGCTACATAAACTGTCGAAATATCGCTCAATATAGGATCTTGTTCAAAAGCTTTAGCTACTCTTTCAGCAATGCCATTAAGACTGAACTCTCCATACAAGCCGACTCTTTCATCAGGAAGTGTTGCAATCTCAATACTATTAGTTTTATGGTTTAATTTGTACAATAAAAAAGAAACGAAAGCAAAAGAACATAATGATAATAGGCTTGCAAACCAAAAATATTTGATATAACTAGCAAGACTCCGCTTTACTTTGGGCAATTCTTGTGCGTTATGGTCTAAATCATTGCGCAATTTAGAGATTTCTGCTTGTTGTTGGCGAGTAGCCAAATGTAAATTAGTTATAGTTTTTTGGGGTTGAGGACTATTCGATCTCGAATCTGCACTAATTCTATCGTCTCGATGTACGGGGCCATGTAGCTTACTTAAAACAACACCAGAATCGGTACAAACTAAGAGCCGATCCAATAGTCCGGGGGCAATCTGGGTATAACCCTGGTGAATGTTACGGATTGCTCCTGCAAGATTTTCTGTGCCGTGATTTTTTAGTAAATAACCTTTTGCTCCCATTGCTAAAGATCTAGTAATATAGTCATCATTATCGTAGGAAGTAAGAATTAAAACTTTAGTATCGGCAAATTTTTTAGTAATTTCCCGAGTTGCAGTTGCCCCATCTAAAATGGGCATCTCCATATTCATAATTACTAGATCGGGCTGTAGTTGTTTCACTTGCTCGATCGCAGCGAGTCCATTACTGGCAGTGCCGATTACTTCTATATCTGTTTCTGGTTCTAGAGAAACTTTTATGGCTTCTCGAACCATTTTTTGGTCGTCAACTAATAGAACGCGAATCATAGAAATTAATTTAAGAGAATTGCAAAATAAGTTTATTATGGACTAAAAATCTGTAAGTATTTATTGGTACTAGTTATTACTTATATATAATTACTCAGTATTTTTTTGATTGTAAATTCCTTTGCCGAAACTTTACTGGGTTATTAAGCCTTTCTTCATAAAGGAAATAACGTCCAAAATAAGCGATAGCAATAAATAGACCATGATTGGTTGGACATCAATTCATACTCGATTGCACCAAACATTACGAAACAGATCCCTTTTACCTCCCCAATCGAGAATTTTAATTGCAGTATCGGGGGGGCAAGATTCTCTGTGTTTGGGAAAATTGTTGTTGGATTTGCGCCCTAAATGGCATTGGCAATTGGCGATCGCCCACTGCGACCATCGATGGTCTACCGATGAAGGAATTGCCCAACGGGTAAAGGATGTAGCGGATGTTTGGCAGCTACCTTTTTATCTCAAAACAGCGAGCAATCTCCAAGAAACCGAAGCAGCAGCCAGAAAATGGCGTTATCAAGCTCTGGTAGAAATTGCCAGAGAAAAAGAGTTTGACTATGTTGTTACGGGACATACTAAAAGCGATCGCGCAGAAACTTTTTTGTATAATTTGGTTCGCGGTGCGGGGGCGGATGGATTGGCTGCTTTGACTTGGAAACGTTCGTTAAGTCCAGAGATCGCTTTGGTTCGTCCCATATTAGAGTTATATCGTCACGAGACTCTAGAATTTTGCCAACAGTTTGATTTGCCAGTCTGGTTTGATGCAGTTAACCAAAGTAATAAATACGCCCGCAATCGAATTCGCCAAGATCTAATTCCCTATTTACAAAAAAACTTTAATCCCCAAGTAGAAAATGCTTTGGCTCAGACATCAGAGTTATTACGGGGGGATGTGGAGTATTTAGAAATTACCGCCCAAGAATTATTGCAACAGGTACGTTCGGGTTCTAAATTATATCGTCCGAGTCTAAAGTCTGCAAATTTAGCCATACAACGTCGAGCGATTCGTCAGTTTTTGCCGACAGTAATGTCCAAGCAACCCAACTACGAACAGATAGAAGCAGTGGTAGATTTGATCGCTGCCCCCAATAAAAGCCGTACCTCTACTTTACCAGGAGGCGCGAT
Organism: uncultured Pleurocapsa sp.; assembly: GCA_964468145.1. Lineage (GTDB taxonomy): Bacteria > Cyanobacteriota > Cyanobacteriia > Cyanobacteriales > Xenococcaceae > Waterburya. Next base: position 8,540 of record CAYXWE010000043.1, on the reverse strand, counting down.
CGCTGAAGTAGCAGGAGAGTGGATTATTTTTTTGAATAACAATAGGGTCTAAGGATTAAAAATTACCTGGGTTTAATTTGGGCATGACGTTTTCTTCTGGTTCGTCGGCGACCTGCTGTACGGTCTTGATGTGTCTTGCATCCGTACCAAAGTTCATGGGTTTGGCTACCGCATCTAATTTGGCTTTGGCTTTGGCTTTGGCTCGTACTTCTAAAATGGAAATCGGGATTACTACTACCCAAAACATCGAGGCGATCGCAATTACGATCCAAGAAGCCCGATCTGTTTTGGAACATTCTCGATCTCCTAACATCTTACATAGTAGGAAGAAACAGTATGCACCCGCACCAGATAAATAAAAAGTCATAATTTAAGATATATATCGAGTCTATATTAAGATCGATTATCCTGGTTACTACGGTCAACGCAAACAGTATTAATCAGTAAATGTTAATAAAGTTTGCATGAAATATGAAATATTATTTCGATCGATAAAACCAGCTTATCGATGAATTTCGCATCTTTAGATGCCAAATGCTAAATGTTAAACGATCGATGGCAAGACTTAACTCAGCCTCAGCTAAAAAATCAAACTCAGTTGGAGAATATCAAGTCCCATTTAGATTTGATATTGTTAGCCATAGAAGCGATCGCCAATATTAATTCAGAAGCTATTTTACAGGCAGCCAAGAAGCTCAATTTAGAATCGGTGGTGGGAGATCGTATTACTTTATGGCGGTTAAGATCCTCTAATCCTCAACGCCAGAGTTCGGGTGGCAGAAAAAAACTAGATGTAGAAGAAGCACGATCTTTAGTATTGATTATTTGTTATTTAGCTCGTCAAAATCAAGAATTACTCCGTCGTGCAGTAGGTCTTTTAGAACAGACAACAGCGCAAAATCAACCTCCTTATAAAAGTGCTTTGTTGGGTGATTATCTCGATAATTTTATTGCTAGCTACCAATCGAGAATTAAAACATCTGCAGGTGATAATGAGGCTGCTATATCAGATTTAGCTTGGAAACTATTAATAGATCTGTTGTTTTATAGCGGAAAGAATGGTCATCGTATGTTGTGGATTGCTATTTTTGATGCAGCAGAAACAATTTAGTTATTAATAATTAATGTTTTTTTGAATCAACTATGTTTAGTAAGATATATCGTTTTACGCCACCTACCTGTACTTTAGAAATAAAAGAAAAGCGATCGCCTTTATCTTTCAGGCAAAATCGAGACTTGCTAAACGAACTTGGGTTTCAATTAAGTTTTGATGACCCTCGTTTGCCGAGCGATCGCCAAGTAACAATTCAAGGCGATCGTCAAGATTTAGAACAGTTACAAAAGGCGGTCAATGACTATCTGGAAAATTTTTTGCAGGCTTCTTTTACTAATAAAGACCGATACCAAGAAGATTTTAATACTACTAAATATAATCAAAACAATCCCTGCTTACGAGGGACAGGGTTAGTCAGTCAAGAGCTATTTTTAGGAAACCCGAACGGCGATCGCAAAATAGATAAAATTGAGCTTAGTACCACTCAGTTATTCGATCTGGTAACTGCATTACAAGCTTACGATACTGAAATTTCTATCTCGTCAGAATTAGACCGACATCGCAAAAAACCATCAGTTTTAATCTGGGGTAGCGTTGCTGCAGGATTAATTTTAACAGCAAGTATTGCTAATATCTTACTCCCAACGCGATCGATGCAAAACGTCGCGGATTATTCTCAGCCAGAATCGTCTGCGCCTATTCCTCAACTGGATGAAGTTGTTCCGCCATCGGCACCCCAAAAAACCAAAACAACTCCCAAACCAAAACAAAATAGAACTCTATCATCTACTAAAAGACTGCCTCCTCCTCCTGCGGTGGATACTCCCAAACCAAAACCCAACATCCCCGATCCTGCGGATTTTCCTTTACCAAAAATAGCTCGCAAGTCTGGTTTAAATTCTCAAAACGGACAAACAGAATCGATTATTGTTATTCCTCCTGAGACTAATCAAAAAAGAACAGAATCAGACTTTCAGAAACAAGAAAATAGCGCTCGAATAAGATCGGACATAAGTAAAGAAGATGAGGTTCAAAAAGATTTTGCCGAATCATCGAACGATTTAATAATCGATTTCAATCGTTCTTCAGAGACTATTACTAAACCCGACAAAAAACTCAGTCAAACAGAAGAAGTACGGGCTTATTTTAAATCGCGATGGCAACCACCAGCAGATCTCAAGCAAAGTTTAGAATATAGGCTATATCTTCGCGCGGATGGCTCGATCGCAAGAGTAATTCCCATTGGTAAAGCTGCCAAACTATATTTGAGTCAGACAAATATCCCCGTACGAGGAGAAAAGTTTATTGCTCCAGTTACCAAATCTCAATCGACGAAAATTAGATTATTACTAAATCCCGACGGAGGGGTCAAAGTCTTTACAGAGCAATAATTTTACTTATATAAATACGAATAAATTAACGTCCTAAACCCAAAAAGTTTTTTAACCACTCTAGAAAATCGCCGACATCTTTAGTAGAAACTTTAAGTAGAGATAGTATGCCCACCACAATCAAAATCGTACCGATTAAAAAATTGTTCTCGTACAAAGACAAGCCAATTATCGCCACAAAATAGGGAGATGCAATGCGACTAATTTTTTCTATCGTAGAAACTAATTCGTTTTCTTCTACGATATTATCCTGTTGCAGGACAGTATCTTGGGGCGCGATCGCACTAACTGGAGGTGGTGGAGAAAGCTTGATGTCTTGTAAATCTGACATGGTAGGCTTTTGTGCTTCGCGGGGAGACTTTCCAAACATAACTCAACTCACGGGGTAAATCTATCTTGTTATCTATAAGATAGCCTTATTTATGGCAGATATCGGTTGCAAATTGGCACAATTAAGAAAAACTCTATTTCTTTAAAATTCCTTTAGGTTTGGTTTTTAAGATGGCGAGCTGATGCCAATACAATAAGGAGTATCTCGATCTATTCTTAGAGGACAACAATGGTATTCGCAACAGCACCTAACAGTCTCGAAGTATTAACGAATGGTTTGCCCAATATATCTGGTTGGGAAGCCCAAATCGCCGAAGCAGTCAATCACAACCGCTCTATATTTTTAGATCGCAGTAAGATTGACTTATCTCAAGTTCGGGCTGGTTTCGCTTGCGCCCTTCATATGCACCAGCCGACTATTCCTGCAGGATCTAATGGCGAATTGATTAGCAATTTGCAACATATGTTCGATAATCCTCATAATGGAGATAACCATAATGCTGGAGTATTTGCCTGGTGTTATTCTCGTATGGGGGACTGGATACCCGAACTGATAAATAATGGCTGCAATCCGCGAATTATGCTCGATTATTCGGGAAATTTGCTGTGGGGTTTTCAGCAAATGGGACGCAACGATATTTTGGATAAACTGAAAACAATTACCTGCGATGCGAACTATCAGCCCCATGTTGAATGGCTCGGTACGATGTGGAGTCATGCAGTTGTTCCCTCCACACCTATTCCCGATATTAAGCTTCAGATCCAAGCTTGGCAGCATTATTTTGCAGCGATCTTTGGCTTTGAAGCTTTGGCAAGAGTCAAAGGCTTTTCTCCTCCAGAAATGCACCTACCCAACAACCCAGATACCCTCTACGAATATATCAAGGCTCTCAAAGAATGCGGTTATCGTTGGCTGTTGGTACAGGAACATTCAGTAGAAAGATTAGACGGTTCGGGTTTACATCACGAAGATAAGTATCTTCCCAACCGCTTAGTGGCGCGCAATTCTGAGGGAGAAACTATTAGTATCACTGCTCTAATTAAAACTCAAGGTTCGGATACCAAACTAGTAGCGCAAATGCAGCCCTATCACGAAGCAAAAGGGATGAATCAACAGCAAATTGGCAATGTCTCTGTACCTAGTTGTGTTTCTCAAATTGCCGACGGTGAAAATGGTGGGGTGATGATGAATGAGTACGCCCGTGACTTTCAACCAGTATGGTATGACATTAAAGATGATTCTCCCGTGGTTGGACTTAATGGTACAGAATACATCGAACTAATTGAGGCTGCAGGAGCAAATCCCGAAGATTATCCTACCTGTCAAGCAATAGGACAGCATAAAATTTGGCAACAGGTAGATCCTAACCAGGCTACCCCTGAAAAAGTAGCACGGGCGATCGCGCACCTGCAAGAGACAGACCATCAGTTTCATATGGATGGAGCATCTTGGACGGACGATCTTAGTTGGGTCAAGGGTTACGAAAATGTCCTCGAACCCATGAATCAGTTAAGCGCGATGTTTCATCAAAAGTTTGATACTGCAGTAAAGCGAGATCCTGGGGTTACTAAAACTAAAGAATATCAAGAAGCTTTGTTATACGTGATGTTGGTAGAAACTAGCTGTTTCCGCTATTGGGGACAGGGTACTTGGACTGATTATGCCAGGGAATTATTCCGCAGAGGCGAGGCTTTATTGAAGTAAGCGATTGCAATTAGACCTATGGACATAATACTAAATCCTGTTTACATTCATTTAATACCTAGTGCGGTACTTTATAGCGGTGAAGATGAGATTACCATTATCGATCGCAAAGCTATTTTGAGTCATGTTACTATCGACCAATTAATTCCCTAGATCGTTTTGGGGTTTCCCTGTAATTTTAATTTTATAACTATTACTAGAATCAGCTCGATACGAACCAACCCATACCCGATAGACTCCAGGCTGCCATTGTCCTTCTATGACAGGATTAGCACTACCCGCATCATCATTGCACCATACTCCCCCTGCACCTTTAACTAAAATAGTGGTATCGGTCGAGCTTTCTACCTCTAGACGCAAACGATCGAAGAAAGTATCGATTTTAAAAATATGATTTGGTTGCGATCGAGCAAAGCCATCGCAATAACCCGTAGGGGTATTTTTAGTCTGTGCAATTTCCCACGCTGCGATCGCACCACCACTAGTACCCCGAATAGTTAATGGTTGGTTCATATTATTTTGATTAATAGCAATCTTATTACTTTGCGCCCAAGCAGAACTGAGATCGTGGTTGCCGATCGCTCCTAGTAATAACAGCCAAGACATTTTTTTATAAAATGAATTATATTTTCCTAGCGAGGCAGTCGCCATTTTTATAACAGCTTGTAGCACTTAGTTTGTTATTTAATTTATTAAGTAAATCGTTATGTCTTTGAGGACGCTGTTATTAGTTTACTTGTTCCAACTTTCCCTCGCGAACAAAAAACAAAAGACAAAAAACAAAGGACAATTAATTTACGAATCCTTTTCTCTTTGCCCTTTGTCTTTTCCCTTTTCCTCATTAACCAGTCTTAGCAGATCGATGTTGCGCCCGACATCAGTTGCTAATCTTGTCTAGAGTTTGTTGCAGGCGAGTTTTATCCGAGCCAAGTTTATTTAAGAGTAACCAGGTTTGAGTTAGATCGGGGCCATGTAATTCCCCCGTCAGACTAGCCCGAAGCGATCGCATGACCAAGCCTTTTTTGACTTTTTGGCTTTTGGTAACTTGTTTGATTAATGCTTTGGCATCTTCCTCTGTCATACCTTCGGCACTACTTACCCCCTCAATGATTTGAGAAACTACCGCAGCCACACTTTCTTGTTTTAGTAAGTCCATCGCCTCGTTCGTATAGTCAAAAGAATCTTGGAAAAATACACTGGTTTCTTTGATGACATCAGTCAAACGATTTAAAGTAGGTGCGGTTAAAGCAGTTAATTGTTCTAACCAAGAGCGATCGAATTTATCTACTGCATAGCCAGCTTCTTGCCAATAAGGAATTAAAAGATCGGTTAGCTTATCCGCAGGCATTTCATGGAGATATTGACTGTTGATCCAATCTAATTTATCCCAGTCAAATTTTGCTCCAGCTTTATTAACTCGATCTAAATCGAATTCTTGTGCTGCTTCATCGAGAGTAAAAATCTCTTTAGTAGAGTCGGGAAAAGTCCAACCCAGCAAAGTCATATAGTTAACCAATGCTTCGGGAAGAAAACCCATTTTACGAAAATCATCAATGGAAGTTACCCCATCGCGTTTGGATAGTTTTTTACCATCCATGTTGAGAATTAAAGGGCTGTGGGCAAAAGTCGGTACTTTGGCATCCAAAGCTTCGTAAAGCAAAATCTGTTTGGCTGTATTGGCAATATGATCTTCTCCCCGAATCACATGGGAAATATTCATATCTATATCGTCTACTACTACCGCTAGGTTATACAAAGCCTGTCCAAAAGACTCTTCGCCTTCGGCTGCGCGAGCAATTACCATATCGCCACCGAGGTCTTCCCCTTTCCAGGTAACAGTATCTCTGATAGTATCTTGCCAAGCAATAGTGCGATCGCGGTCTATTTTAAAGCGAATTACAGGCTTGCGTCCTTCCGCTTCAAATTGTTCCTTTTTCTCGTCGGATAAATCGCGGTGACGATTATCATAACCAGGGGCTTTTCCTTGAGCTTTTTGAGTTGACCGCAACTCGTCCAATTCTTCGGTAGTGCAGTAACAGGGGTAAGCCAAACCTTTATCGAGCAAAGTTTGTACTGCTGCTTGATACTTATCTAAACGCTGAGTTTGAAAAAATGGCCCTTCATCCCAATTCAAGCCCAACCACTCTAAACCTGACTTAATATTCTCTGTATATTCGGGACGCGATCGCGCTTCGTCTGTATCTTCAATTCTCAAAACAAAAGTACCGTCGTGACGATGGGCATATAGCCAGTTAAATACTGCTGTCCGTGCCGTCCCAATATGTAGATTTCCCGTTGGTGAAGGAGCAATCCTTACTCTAACGCTCACAAAATACCTCTTAAATGAAATGAACTTTTATCTGTGTGTAGTTTTTCATTGTATCGACATTAGATTATTTTAAAAATTAATTAATCACCTAAATTAATTTCTAATCTCTCCTTCCCAATTAATTTTTTGTTCGGCAGAATTGTCGCCTAAAGATTTGATTCTAAGAGGTAGCTGTTTCTAGCTTACCCCTCCCAGAAGAACTAAAAATTATCTTTCATGCCCCGAATGCGTCCAAATACTCTTGCAGGCTCGCTTATTTTGGCTACTGTTTGAATTGCAGGAGTATCCCAGCGCAAAAAAGGATTGGTTTGTTTCTCAATACCCAATAAAGAAGGTACGGTAGGTAGATTGCGATCGCGATCGCCAATTACTTTTTGATATCTGTCTTGCAAGGCTGTATTATCTGCATCTACCGTTACGGCAAATTTTAGATTGCTGAGGGTATATTCGTGAGCGCACCAAACGCGAGTATCGTCAGGTAATTGGCGTAGTTTACCAATGGATTCTACCATTTGGCTCGGAGTCCCCTCAAATAGTCTGCCACACCCCCCTGCAAAGACCGTATCGCCACAAAAAAGCTCTCCCCCGTCCCCAGGATTGTCGGGCGGAAAATAATAGGCGATATGACCGCTAGTATGCCCTGGGACAAAAAACACTCGACCGATGCGGTTGGCAAATTCAACCGTGTCTCCTTCATTTAAAAAAACTTGCTGGTGGGGAATGCGTCCGCGATCTTCTGCACCGCCGTATACTCGTAGATTGGGAAATCGGGCAATTAATTCTTTATTTCCACCAACGTGATCGTAGTGATGATGGGTATTAAAGATAGCAACCAATTGACAGTCTACTTCTGCTAAATAATCCAAAACTGGTTGTGCTACTGCTGGATCTACTACCGCTGCTATTTTTTGTCGTGAGTCGGTCAAAACAAAAATATAGTTGTCTGATAAAACGGGAATACGTTTGATTTTCATAGTGAGGTTGGCAATTGAAAATTTTACTCTCGACGTTTGAGGGTGTTTTATTCCATCATATTAAGGCGTATATACCGTAATTTAGGATTAAATCCTGGCTGACTCTCGATCGCTATACGCGCTCGCCATTTTAATTAAGTCAACACAAATTTATGTTTAATAGTTTGACCAACAGGTTTATTTTTAATCTTATTAAAGATAAGCCTTCATATATTGTATTGAGTTTATTGCTTAATTTGAGCAGGATCGTTTTAAGTATTGTTGGAACTATATTATTAATTCCAATTGCAATTATTTTTTTTGGCGAGCGCGATAATTTTTTGCTTTCTAATAATTCGTCAGTCGTGAGATTTATCTACGAATCCCTCGATAATTTTACTAGTGAATCTCAACTAATAGTAATAGTTGTTTTAGCTACCTCAGCTTATTTACTTAAGATTTTAGCTGACTATGGCAGTCAGATAATCAATATTCGGTATACAAAATACTTAACTTCCCAGATGAAAGCGATAGGGTTAAATTTACTCTGTCAGGTCGATCTTGATTATTTTTATCGTCAGAAGGTTAGCGATATTTTATTTAAACTCAACCGCGAAATCGATCTAACTGCTTTATTTGTTAAAAATATCTCCAAATTTATTTCGGATATTGTTAATCTTGTTTTTTTGATTCTTTGCTTATTTTTAATTTCTATTCCCCTAACTTTAATTACATTATTATCTCTCGTTCTATTTATTACTATCAATTATCATTTAAT
>CAYXWE010000042.1:0-11504 GCA_964468145.1 uncultured Pleurocapsa sp. | reverse complement strand
TTCTTCGGTGTAGCGGATAGGTAGAACGTATTCTAAGTTTTCGTGGGGACGAGCGATGATGTGAGTAGAAAGAACTTGACCGCCATTAACTCTTGTAACGCTTTCAGTACCAGCAGCAACGGAAGCTTGTACTTCAGATACGTCACCGCGAACGATTACAGTTACGCGACCAGTACCAATTTTCTCATAGCCTACCAAGGTGACGCGGGCTGCTTTGACCATAGCATCAGCAGCTTCTACTACCGCAGGAAAACCAAGGGTTTCAATCATTCCGACTGCAATTGACATATTTTTACTCCTGAATTATTTCGTATTGGTCGTATTACCAGTTACTGAATTTGCTATTTATAATTTTTGAGATTTAAACAGCTTGACTATTGTTCTTCAATATTTCTTAATAGGTGCGGAACTGTTCTACTTCTTCGGTATAACGAATAGGCAGTACGTATTCCAAGTTTTCATGGGGACGAGCAATGATATGGGTCGAAAGAACCTGTCCGCCATTTACTCTAGTTACATTTTCTGTACCTGCTGCCACGGATGCTTGTACTTCGGATACATCACCGCGCACGATGACAGTTACGCGACCCGTTCCAATTTTTTCGTAACCAACTAGGGTGACACGAGCTGCTTTTACCATGGCATCTGCTGCTTCTACTACTGCAGGAAAACCAAGGGTTTCAATCATTCCAACTGCAATTGACATATTTTTACTCCTTTGTAATTAGCGCTCTGTGCGCCAACTATATTTAATTAATTAATCGTTGTTTAATGAGCGAGACTGATAATTATGAGGTCGTCAGTTAGAGAACAAAAGTAAGTGATAACAAACCGTTCTTGCCTTTTCGCGATCTTTTACGAACCGACAATTACTATCCTGACACTCGATTTTTATTTACTGTCGAAATAGTAAAGCCTTAAACTACAAAAATATTGCATCGAGCTTTCTTATCGAGATTATTTGGTTTTCTTATGAAAAAAATAAGAAATACCCCCTATGGATACGAAACTAATCGAATCGGTCTCATGCTAAATTATGAGTTCTTTTATCCTTACCAAGACCATCAATTATGGCAGTCCGAACTACCTTTTTCAAATAATCTGGTTGAAAAAACTTGGTGCTGGCTAATTTTACCACCCATAATCAAGCATAAATAACCTTGACTCCTTTGACAACATAAATCATCATTATATTTTTTAATTTGAATGTTAATGAGAATTTATACCTGCTCTCCAAAACAGCCTTTGCTAAGACAGATATACTAAACACCTTGGTCTTCTCAATACTTTTTATAATTTTTTTAGATCGAGCGCAATTATCAAATATGTGGATACTACAATTTTCCCAAACTAAAGGGACAATCCCAGCAAATCTTAATAATATTTGTGCGTTCCGATTGCTGTTAAAATGTGGTTTTAAGAAAATAATAATAAAAAATTATGGTTAGCATAACTATAAAAAATTAGGCTAGCTAAATAATTGATTAAAAATAAACCTTGGTGTTGTAAGTTCCCAAACAGTTTTAATGACTGACTTTTTGTTAAATTATTCTTGGATAATACCCATTTATAGCTTGGTAGGTGCGTTGCTGAGTCTACCCTGGTCGTTAGGTATCGTTCGCCAAACAGGCCCCCGTCCCGCAGCTTATTTTAATATTTTGATGACTGTGGTGGCGTTTATCCACGGCTCAATTATCTTCAATCTTGTTTGGACTAGACCAGCCCAACAATTTGTATTTCATTGGCTACAAGTAGCAGATTTAGATCTTACCCTTTCAATTGAATTATCTCCTGTAAGTTTTGGAGCTTTGGAATTGGTCACAGGCATTAGCTTGGTGGTGCAAATATACGCTCTGGGATATATGGAGAAAGATTGGTCGCTGGCTCGCTTTTTTGCCCTAATGGGATTTTTTGAGGCATCGTTGGCTGGCTTGGCTCTAAGTGATTCCCTGTTGCTTAGCTACTGTTTATTAGAAGCATTAACCCTATCGACCTATCTCTTGGTGGGTTTCTGGTACGCTCAAGCATTGGTAGTAACGGCTGCCAGAGACGCTTTTTTAACCAAGAGGGTAGGAGATATTGCGCTGCTGATGGGGATTGTGGCTCTTTCCAATTATGGCGAAGGATTAAATTTTTCTCAATTAGAAAGTTGGGTAGAAGGACACCAACTAGAACCCACTGTAGCTGCTCTTTTAGGTTTAGCACTAATTGCAGGGCCAATTAGTAGCTGCGCTCAATTTCCCCTCAATCTTTGGTTGGACGAAGCCATGGAAGGTCCAAATCCTGCAGGTATTATGCGAAACTCGATTGTGGTTTCGGCGGGAGCGTATGTACTAATAAAATTAGAGCCAGCTACCACCCTATCGACCGTTTCCGCAGATGCCCTAATTATCATCGGTGTAATTACAGCTATCGGAACATCTTTAATGGCGATCGCCCAAATAGATATCAAGCGAGCCTTGTCCCATTCCACTAGTGCATATATGGGATTAGTGTTTATCGCAGTAGGCTTGAGACAGGTAGATATAGCATTTTTATTATTGTTTAGTCATGCGATCGCCAAGGCTCTGTTATTTATGAGTGCGGGGTCGGTAATTCTAACTACTAACAACCAAAACGTTAGCGAGATGGGTGGCTTATGGTCGAGAATGCCCGCTACTAGCATATCTTTTTTAGTTGGTTCGGCTGGTTTATTGACCTTTGCACCTTTAGGTATGTTTTGGACTTACGATCGCTGGTTTAGTGGCTCTTGGGATACTGATTGGTGGCTGCTATCAATTGTCATGTTTGTTAATTTATTTTCTGCTATCAACCTGACAAGGTTGTTCCGGGTCATTTTTCTTGGTAAACCCCAGATTAAAACTCGCCGTGCGCCAGAAGCACCTTGGCAAATGTCAGTACCAATGGTTGCTTTGACTATAGTTGTTTTATTAGCAACTCTTGCCCCCATACAGTGGCCATTATGGCTGAGTCCCAATATTCCTCTTTCTCTAAAACAGCCAGAATTGGTTACTCAGTATGCACCACCCTTATTAATTGGTTCTGGTGTTATGGGGTGCATTATCGGTTTTGTCATACCAGTAGGTAGAGCTTGGGCAAGATCTAGCAATATTGGACTTAGATTCGTACAGGATTTACTAGCTTACGATTTCTATATTGAAAAAATTTATGAAGTTACAATCATTGCAGCAGTTTCCAATTTAGCCAAAATAACTTCTTGGATAGATCGCTACATAGTAGATGGGGTAGTAAATTTAATCAGCTTGGCTACTATTTTTGGCAGTAACGCCCTCAAATACAATACTACTGGTCAATCGCAGTTTTATATTGCCACCATCGTTATTGGTATGGGTCTGCTATTGTGGTCAATGCTAAACGGACAATGGTCGATCGTGACTAATTACTGGTCTTCAATCATGTAAAGCTAGCTCTACATAAAATATTCCATTCCTCTTTTTATTAATTTCTCGATAAAATACCATTTATCATGCTCAGTGCCTTAATTATCATTCCTTTAGTAAGTGCAGTCATTATTGGTTTAACGCCTCTAAAGGAAAAAAACACCCGCAATCTGGCAATTGTAACCGCTGCAATTATTCTGGCAATCAATATTACTCTTAGCTGGCAATTCGATTTCCGACAAGAAGGATTTCAGTTTGCTGAAAATATAACTTGGATTGAATGGATCGGCTTGGATTATCATCTGGGAATCGATGGTTTATCTTTTCCTTTGGTATTGCTCAATAGTCTATTAACCTTAGTTGCTATTGTTGCCACTGGCTCGACCGTACAAAGACCGAGACTGTATTATTCAATGTTGTTTTTGCTTAGTGCGGGTGCAGCGGGAGCGTTTTTAGCTCAAGACTTGTTGTTATTTTTCTTATTTTACGAGCTAGAGATTGTTCCTTTATATTTCCTCATCGCTATTTGGGGTGGGCAAAAGCGGGGTTATGCAGCAATGAAGTTTTTACTTTATACTGCCTTGTCGGGGATTTTGGTACTTGCTTCTTTCTTGGGTTTAGTTTGGGTAACGGGAGAAAGCACCTTTGATTATTCGGTGTTGCGATCGCACGTTCTCCCTCTGAGTACTCAGCTATGGTTACTCGCACCCTTATTAATTGGGATATTTATCAAAATTCCTATTTTTCCCTTTCACACTTGGCTGCCCGATGCTCACGTGCAGGCTTCTACTCCTATTTCGGTATTGTTAGCTGGAGTATTATTAAAACTCGGTACTTATGCTCTATTGCGCTTTGGAGTCGGTTTGTTCCTCGAAGGTTGGGCTTATCTCGCTCCCTGGTTAGCTATTTTGGCAGGTATTAGTGCGTTATACGGAGCTTCTTGCGCGATCGCTCAAACGGATATGAAAAAAGTGGTAGCATACTCTTCTATTGCTCACATGGCTTATATCTTACTAGCTGTAACCGCAACCACTCGCCTGAGTATGACTGCTGCAGTATTCCAAATGGTCAGTCATGGATTAATTTCGGCTTTCCTATTTTTATTAGTGGGAATGGTTTACCAAAAAACAGGCTCGCGAGATGTAAATTATTTGCGGGGTTTGCTCAATCCCGAACGAGGACTGCCCGTGACTGGCGGATTCATGATTTTGGGAGTAATGGCTAGCTCTGGATTGCCTGGAATGGTCGGTTTTATTTCTGAATTTCTCGTATTTAGAGGAAGTTTCCCTATATTCCCCATTCCAACTCTAATGTGTTTGGTAGGAACTGGTCTAACCGCTGTTTACTTCTTATTGGTAATTAATAAGGTATTTTTTGGTCGTCTCACAGAAAATCTTACCCAAATCCCTCCAGTGCAATGGCAAGAACACGCTCCTGCCTTTGTTTTGTTACTTTTAATTATTGCCTTCGGCATTAAACCAGATTGGGTGATTCATTGGAGTGAAGTACAAGCGATCGCTCTTTTGAGTAGCTAAGTGTCGTAGCAAACGACCTGTTTGGGATAGAAAAGTAAATTGCTCGCATATATTTAAATAATTTAAATAATAAGTAATAAGTAAATGGTTAGCACTTCGGTTAAACGCTCAAAATCCAATCTCATTGACGAGTATATTGCCCGATTAGAACAAGGAGACGCTCTGTTAAACGACAAGCCCCAAAATCTCGTCGAAGTAGTGGGCATTCTCAAAAGCTACGGCGTGGTTTTAGATGCTTATTCTATTAATCTGTGCTACATTGCCAATACTCAATTTTTCAAGCTATTCCCTTTATTCAAATATTTTAATGGAGAAGTCAATAGCAATAAAATAGGCAAGTTTTTGTGGCACGATCGCATTAATTACGAGTATGCAGAATATTGTATGAAAGCAATGTTTTGGCATGGTGGCGGTGGCTTGGATGCTTATCTGGATACGCCCGAATTTGCAGCGGAAACTGAAAAATTGCTTCGGGCTTACTATAAATACAATCCTTTAATGCTGGGGTTACATAAAATATTTCCTGATTTCCTTCCCGAACAGATGCGCCAGATGGCTTACTACAGCGGGCTGGGACAGTTTTGGCGAGTGATGAGCGATATTTTTATCAATCTATCCGATAGTTACGATCGCGGTGAGATTGAGTGTATCCCCGATGTGGTTAAATTCATTTTAGATGGTTTAGTAGCGGATGCAGCTAGACCAATTACCTACACCGTTAAAGTACGGGAGCGAGAATATTCTATCCTGCCCGAATCAGCAGGTTTAACTTTCTTAGCTGATACTGCCGTACCCTATGTCGAAGCAATCTTTTTTCGGGGTACTCCTTTTACAGGAACAGTATCTTACAACGCTCAAGCTTATGAAATTCCTTACGATCCTGGAATGTTTAATTATGGGGCTTTGTACGCCGATCCTTTACCCATTGGAGGAGCGGGAATTCCTCCTACTCTACTAATGCAGGATATGCGCCATTTTTTACCAGACTATTTGCGCCAGTTGTACCGTGAAAATAGTATCAGAGGAGAAGGAGATCTCAGAATTCAAATTTGTGAAAGTTTTCAGAAATCTATGTTTTGTGTCACCACTGCTGCGGTACAAGGACTAGCTCCCCATCCTTTAAATACTAAGGACACCGAAGAACAAGCAGCCAATCGTCAATATCTTCGAGGATGGCTCAATCGAATTATTCAATCTCAAGTGCTTAAAGTTAATAGCACGACCGACCTATAGGCTTCTTTTTGCTTGCAACTAAGACAACTCACAAAACAGGGGATATACTAATAAGTCTGCATTTGAGTCAAAAAAGTGGGATAATATGATGTTGGCTGTTTATAAAAATAATCTTAAGAAAATCAGCAAAAAACATTTTTTATAGTACCAGCAAAATTCAGTAAACAAAAATAGCATAATCCTCATCTATGACAAAGACAGCATGGGTATTTCCAGGACAGGGTTCTCAAATAGTAGGAATGGGGCTAGACCTGCAACATCTTCCTCTAGCAAAAGCAAAATTTGAAACTGCACGCAAGATACTGGGTTGGTCGATATTAGATATATGCCAAGGAGACGAAAAAACCTTAGCTCGTACTCTTTATACTCAACCAGCTTTATACGTTATCGAATCAATACTAGTAGATTTATTAACAGAGCGAATTGGTTTACCCCAGATGGTAGCAGGTCATAGTCTGGGTGAATATGTAGCTCTATATTCGGCGGGAGTTTTTGATTTTGAGTCGGGATTAAAGTTAGTCAAAAAACGCGCGGAATTGATGGACAGTGCTGCTGGAGGAAAAATGGCAGCACTCATGAAATTCGATCGCGATGAATTAACTGCAGTTTTAGCAGAGACTGCCAATGTAGTTTTAGCTAATGACAATAGTAAAGGACAGGTAGTTATATCTGGTACGCCAGAGGCAGTGGAAGAAGTAACCAGTAGGGTAAAAGCAAAAAGGGTGATGATGCTTAATGTATCGGGTGCATTTCATTCTCCTTTGATGCAAAATGCTGCAGAACAGTTCTTGACCGTACTAGAGCAGGTGGAGTTTAACGATGCCAAAGTCCCCGTACTCTCAAACGTCGAACCAATTCCAGCCACTAGCCAGCAAGAGTTAAAAAGACGGCTGATCGAGCAGATGACTGGCTCGGTGCGATGGCGAGAAATTATGCTGGAGTTTTCTAATTCAGGAATTACCAACATTGTGGAAGTGGGGCCAGGTAAAGCCTTGTGCGGTCTGCTCAAGAGAACTTGCCGTGAAATAAAATTAGAAACCGTTGGCACATTAGAAAAATTGGATGTCAAAACCAAGGTTTTAGTTTCTTAAACTAGAAAAATAGAAAAATTTAGATTATTTTGGCGGTAGAGGATTGGGGAGCGACCTCGCTCCCCAATCCTCTATTTACAATCGGAATCTTCGATCCACAAAGCTAGTCCTCCTCCGCGACCGCGGGCAGCAATGACATTATCTCGAATCAAAAAATAGCTGAAAAATGCCTGCTGGCTAATTTTTTGATGGTGAAATTCCATTTCTCTGACAGCACCGTTTCTAATATAGCCAGAATAAATATCTTTGCCAAAAATTTTAATTAGTATCGCAGTAAAGTCGAAAGCTAAAATATTTTTACTATCTATAAACTTAACAGGGCCTGTTAAAGAGAAGCCGATAAAGCCAACTTTAACAGTATTTTTTACTCTTCCTAAGTTAGCTTTTTGCTGCGGATCTCGCTCGTAAGTAATTTGAATCTTCAGCAATTGGGGAATGTATTTCCCTGCTCCCAGGGCAATTCCCGCTCTTTTTCTGCTTTTTTTTGTCCCAGTAATAAATCGCAAATTCCAGACACCAATTAACTCAGAAAAACTAGCTGATATCTTTGATTTTTTGGTATATTTTTCTATTTCTAGCAAAGCCTGAACTAAGGAATCGGGGTCGGGCAAATCTGATATTTTTGCAGTTGAATTAACTACTAATTCAATTAAAGATAATGGTTTTAAAATCATTAATAATATCTTTATTTACAACTAGAATAAATTATTTTGCATTTCAAGATTGCTCGACTATACATATAGACAATTTGATGAATCTGAATGTATCCGAGCTAGCTATACATAGAGCGTAACTATCTAATCACTATTTTTTAGTCTGCGATCGTAGCTAAGTTTTATAAATTTATTTACAATAATAATTTTTACTCAATTGCTCGTTGATAACAGAAATACAATTCAAAAAGGTTATAAGTTGAACGCGCTCGATAATATATTTGGTTATTATTTATGATGACATAAACTATCCTTAAAATTAATTGCTCAAAAAAATCTAACTCGACCGCCAAAAAAATTAATAAATTTTAGTTTGAATTACAGTTTGTTATGTCATTAGCTACAAAATTGCTCGGTATACTTGGTTCAAAAAGAAAGAAAGAAAATCCCTATTGGTTGGAAATCAGTACTGAAGTACCAAAATGCATCTATTTTTTTGGTCCGTTTGACAGTCCCCTCGAAGCGAAGGGATCGCAAGCTGGATATATAGAAGATTTGATGTCAGAAAATGCCCAAGGAATACAGGTAGAATTAAAACAATGTTCTCAACCGCCAGAATTAACGATTTGCGAGTTAGACGTATTCGATTGAATGCAATTATTCAGTATATTTGTAAATGCTCTCTCAAAATTCGCTGTGGAGACGGTTAACCTAAACATGATGAGTTAATTACAAATTAGGCTCAAAAAAAATGTTTAGTAAAATTTTAAACCAGATCGATGTCATCAGACGCAGCTATGGATACTCGATTGTCGCCATTGCGATCGCGATCGCGATTATCTTAACGAATATTCATCCTCTAAGATCTCAGACACTGGTTAAAGAAAATGAATCTAACATCGCACCAAAAGAAGAATTAGTCGATCTGACACAATTTTCGGGAATGGTTGCTAAGTTAGAAACCAAATGGGAAAGAGATTATGAAGGATACTTTAGTCGCAATTTTTCTCACAGTTCGAGATCGGCAAAAAAAATAGCGGATCGTCTAACATTCGTCAAACAACAAGCAAAGATTAATCCTGCAGTTATCTGGGCTGTTCCCAAAGATGATTTTTTACAGTTAATGTTGGTTACTCCCAACCGACAGTTCATTGTCAAAAAAATTCGCGGTGCCAATCGCCCCAGGTTAACTCAAAGAATTCGCGAACTAGAAACGGGAATTAGCGATCGCAGTTCTTTGGTTTATGTACCTTCCTCCAGACTGATTTATAACTGGCTATTTAAACCCTTAGATCCTTATCTAGAAGCTGAAAAAATTGATACAGTTTTGCTGTGTACGGGACCTAGTTTACGTTCTTTGCCCTTTTCTGCCCTCCACGACGGAGAAAAGTTTGTTATCGAAAAATATAATATTGCTCGTATACCCGCATTTAGTTTGACCGATACTAGTTACGAACTAAAGTCTGGTAAAAAAGTTTTAGCAACGGGTGCATCAGAATTTGAAGATTTACCATCTTTACCAGGAGTAGAAATCGAGCTTAATACGATTGTGCCAAAGCTATGGTCTGGAGATAAAATATTTAACCAAGAATTTACGGTAGAAAATCTCAAACAGGCTCATCAACTAGGAGATTTTGATATCATTCATATTGCATCCCATTCCAAGTTTAACCCAGGCTTGCCAGAAGAATCTTTTATTCAATTTGGCGATCGCAAATTAAGTTTAGACCAGTTAGCCAATTTAGAATTAGATTTGCCCCAAGTCGATTTATTGGTTTTGAGTGCTTGCGAAACTGCTTTAGGTAATGAAGACGCAGAATTTGGTTTTGCAGGGTTAGCCATGCAAGCAGGGGTCAAATCAGCCCTAGCTAGTTTGTGGACGATTAGCGATGCAGGAACGGTAGTTTTGATGAGCGAATTTTATCAGGAATTAAAATCTACCGCGATTAAATCTGAAGCATTGAAAAAAGCTCAACTTAATATGCTGCAAAAAAAAGTGTACGTAAAAGATAAAAAAGTGAAAGGTTCGGGGATAGAAATCGATTTACCAAGCGATACTAGCGATCGAGAATTACAAAACTTCGACCATCCTTTTTATTGGGCTGGGTTTACGATTATTGGTAATCCTTGGTAGATATAGTCGTACTAAGTTAAGTTAGGACAGGACATTTATTTGTTTGTAAGTAATGAGTAATGAGTAACGCGAATTCGGGTTAAGCAAACAGTCTCTTGGGCTTATAACCTATAACCACACCGCTTCGCGCTTGTTAAGCTTTGCGTAACGTATCTCTAACTTATACCATTTCTCCTTGAAGTTGCATTTAATATTATTTCTCGCAGAGACGCAAAGACGCAAAGGATCTGAATTTTATTTAGTGCATTGTCATAGAGAGATGGTATTAAAGGCTTTTCGTCGATTCATATTATATTATGAGAAAATTTAAGATTAAACTTAGAAAAACTATTTTATGATTACAGTTATAGCAATGGTTTAAGGTGACCTACGAAAGTAGCGTTAAGTAATAAGTAATGAGCTTAATTTTCAGTAATAATATTATCTGGAGGAAAGATAAATTGAGCAGCAGCAGCAACTAAAACCGAACTATCTCGACGATAGGCAAGTAATCTATTTATCCGTTCTTGATTCCAGCCTAATTTAGAGTTTGTTTGTGCGATTAATGCAGATACAGCAAAACGGCGTAATGTTTCGTCTTTGCTGGCTGCTAGAGTTGTTTCGAGATGATGCAGGCGATCGATATCTGGGCGATGATAGACGTGCAAGATTGCGTCTTCAGCAGCAGCTAAAGCATCCGCGTGCAATTTTCCTTGGTTGTTCACTTCCTGTAGAAATTCTCCTAATTCATCCCACGGAAGAGAAGCTACTGCAAGTTTTATTTGCAGGGAGATAGTAACAGAATCGCTTATCAACACTGATAATACAGCTTTGACAACTCCCAAAATATCTTTGCCATAACCAGACAGCCTGTATTGCAGACTAGACAAAATGAGATTTAAACTACGACGGTTGGGCATAATTTGCGCGATTGTTTCGGCGATCGTTTCGGCATCTCTGTAGGTGGCAAGAATAGCATTGATAGCAGCTTTAATTTCATCGGGGTAGTTTGAGTTGAGGGATTTTAATAATTGGGGTAACAATATTTGCTGGTTATCTCGCACGGGTAATCGATCGCAGCGTTGTAGAATAGACCTCTTGCAAAAGTAGCGATCGCCAATTATTTTGCTTTCAAACAAAGCTCATAATTATAAATAGCAGCAATTAAATTAAAGCGCAGACTAAATCTTTTTTTTCGATTGCGATATCGTTCTGATAAAATTCTGAAAATCTTTAGATTGCGGTAAACGTGTTCGACGATAATTCTAGTTGAAGCTAATTGACGATTCTGTTGTTTTTGCTCTTTAGATAACTTACTTTTTCTAGGTTTCTTGTGAGGAGTTGTACTTTGTTTATGAATTTTTTGAATTCCTTGATATCCTTTATCTCCTAAACAAGAAATTTTTTCTAATAGATGAGTTTGGCTTCTTTTAAAAAGCTTAAAATCATGCTCTTGACCCTTGCCATGAGCAGTACAG
>CAYXWE010000041.1:0-11568 GCA_964468145.1 uncultured Pleurocapsa sp. | reverse complement strand
TCTTTTATTGCTTAATCTGTTATGAATCAGTTAAACACAAGAAAAATTATTTTGGTTACGGGAGGATCGCGATCGGGAAAAAGCGAATTTGCTGAAGTACTAGCCAAGCAAACTCCTAAAAAGATTATCTATATTGCTACCGCCAAAATCGATGGAAACGATCTCCAATGGCAAGCTAGAATTGTCCAACATCAGCAAAGAAGACCATCAAGTTGGCAGACTGTAAATATCTGCGATGGAGAATTATCCTCCTATATCATTCAAGGGGATGTCTCCCAATGCTTGCTAATTGACTCTTTGGGGACTTGGATCGCTAACTTTTTAGATTTAGATCGAGAACAATGGACAAAAATAAGCGATGACTTTTTAGCCAGCTTGCAGACAAGTCCTGCAAATATTATTCTCGTTTCTGAAGAGACAGGATGGGGAGTTGTACCTGCATATCCTATGGGCAGACTATTTCGCGATCGCTTGGGTTATTTATCCAGACAAATTGCTAACCTCGCCGATATTACCTATTTAGTAGTTGGGGGTCATGTCCTAAACTTGAGTCTGCTGGGAGAACCTTTGAGTAAATATGAAATCTAGGTTATAAATTATTATTTTTACTTTTGCAACTACTAATATTTAATTAAATAGCTTAATATTTCTAAAAACTTAGATAAAGGTGGAGAATATATTTAATGGCATCAAGAACACAAGTTAGAACCTATCTAGCTTACTGGTTTCAACTAGGAAAAAAGTTAGTTTTACCCGACGGAGAAACCCTCCTACCCCAGCCAATTATTACAGGCGATCGCTTTTCCGAGCAATTTGAATCGTGCTGGCAACAGATCGAAGGTATCGAAGGAAAAAACTGCTATTTAGAAGGCAGCAACGAAACTATTGCAGATTTACTGTCCCCTAGCTGGAATATCAATAACTGTGCCAGATGCAGTATGCCAGTAGCGATGGTAGAAGTTGGTATCCAGTCTTTAGACTGTATGTGTAGCGACTTAGATAACTGGCCCAATGATGAGTTACCCGCACCGCGCTCGCCCGTTGACAGTCGAGTACAGTTGCATAAAATTCAAGCGCGTCTTGGTAATAAGTAGCAAGTAAAATAGCCATACCCAGAGCTTCTATAAATTACTAATCAATCTAGCTTTTCTTAACAAGAATTTCATCACAGTTTCTTCTTTGGTAATAAAGTTTTAGTATTGTTTGCCAGCCAGTATGCACTATGGCAGACTGGTGCTTTTTTTTGATGTGTTTTTCAAAGATCGCCCGATTTCTAACATTAGTCGCTACTTCCCTAGCTCCCCCCTAATAGATTAAAGTAAAAAACCTAAGTCTTATTACCCAAAAGGAATTCCAAGGCGATCGCCATGTCTGCTGTAACTACTGCTCCCAAAAACATTAATTTTCCCCTCACTGCTGTTGTCGGACAATCCGCAATCAAGCTAGCCTTGTTATTATCTGCAATTGACCCCGAACTGGGGGGAGTGGCGATCGCAGGTCGTCGCGGTACGGCTAAATCGGTAATGGCAAGAGCGATCTATAATCTTTTGCCTCCTATAGAAATTATTAAGGATTCTCTCTATAATTGCGATCCGAGTAAGCCTCAAGATTGGGACGACGATACTGTAGCCCAATACTGCAACACTCCCACAGAAGATATTCCCACCCAGATTGTCCCCGCGCCTTTTATTCAGATACCGCTGGGGGTGACAGAAGATAGATTGCTCGGCTCGGTAGATGTCGAAGAATCGGTCAAACGTGGCGAACCAGTATTCCAGCCAGGATTATTGGCCCAAGCCCATCGTGGGGTATTGTATATTGATGAGATTAATCTTTTAGACGACCAAATTGCCAATCAGCTACTTACTGTATTGACCGACGGACGTAATGTAATCGAAAGAGAAGGAATTAGTTTTCAGCATCCTTGTAGACCAATTTTGATTGCTACCTACAACCCCGAAGAAGGAGTACTGCGGGAACATCTTTTAGACCGCATTGCGATCGCTCTTTCTGCAGATGGAGTATTGTCTTTAGAAGAAAGGGTAGAAGCGGTCAACCAAGTAATTGAGTATACCAATTCTCCCCAAGAATTTATCAGTTCTTATGAAGGGGATATCGATAGTCTCAAAACTGATATCATTTTGGCGCGGGAATGGCTCAAAGAAGTAAAAATAACCCACGATCAGATTTTATATCTGGTACAGGAAGCAGTAAGAGGTACGGTAGAAGGTCATCGTGCAGAATTATTTGCCGTCAGGGTAGCCAAAGCTTGTGCAGCTTTAGATGGTAGAGATAGGGTTACAGCAGACGATCTGCGCAAAGCTGTCGAGCTAGTAATTATTCCCCGCGCCACTACTATCGAGTCGCCCCCCGAAGACGCACCCCAACCGCCTCCACCACCACCCCAGGAACAGCAACCCGACAACGAACAAGATCCAGATAAAGATGAGGACGAACCAGAAGAGGAAGACGAACAAGAAGAACAAGAACAAGAACCTCCTGCAATTCCCGATGACTTTATCTTTGACATTGAAGGAGTAGTCCTCGATCCTGAAGTACTCACCTTTGCCCAAACCATGCAGCGTCAGGGTAAATCTGGAGCGCGGAGTTTGATTTTCTCTGAAGATCGGGGAAGATATATTAAACCCATGATTCCCAAGGGTAAGGTAAAAAGAATTGCAGTAGATGCTACGCTGCGTAATGCTGCACCCTATCAAAAAGCCAGACGAGCTAGAAACCCAGGACGCAATGTAATCGTAGAACAAAGCGATCTTCGTTCCAAACGTATGGCCCGTAAAGCAGGTTCGTTGATTGTGTTTGTGGTAGATGCTTCTGGTTCGATGGCATTAAATCGAATGCAATCTGCTAAAGGTGCGGTAATGCGTCTGTTGACCGAAGCCTATGAGAACCGCGACCAAATTTCCTTAATTCCTTTTAGAGGAGAACGGGCTGATGTTCTTTTGCCCCCCACGCGATCGATTACCATGGCAAAAGGCAGATTAGAAAGTCTGCCCTGCGGTGGTGGTTCGCCCCTATCCCATGGCTTAACTCAGGCGGTAAATGTGGGCATCAATGCTCAAATGTCTGGAGATGTGGGACAGGTGGTAATTGTAGCTATTACTGATGGTAGAGGGAATATTCCTTTATCTCGTTCCCTGGGAGAAATGCCCGAAGAAGGGGCAGAAAAACCCAATATCAAAGAAGAATTACTAGATATTGCGGGGAAAGTGCGGGCGACGGGAATGAAATTGCTGGTAATTGATACCGAAAGCCGTTTTGTCTCCACGGGATTTGCCAAAGAATTAGCCCAACAAGCTGGGGGTACTTATTATCATTTACCCAAAGCTAACGATAAAGCGATCGCAGATATGGCGAGAGGGGCAATATCGGTTTAATGCTGTAATTAGTATTAAGCAAATAGCAGGGGAAAAGCCATTTTCCCCTAGGATTTTCAGCCTAAATTATAAATCTACTAATACCTGTCCCTCTTCCACTTTAGTAGGATAAACCCCAAGAGTCTTTTCTGAAGAAATTTTTCCCAACATACTACCGACAACGGGAGGAAAAGGACACCATTTATTAACACTACCCGTTTCTAAGTCAAATTCGCTACGATGCCAAGGACAAACTAACGAGCCATCTGGAGTAACTTTGCCTTTTTTAAGAGATAGTTTGAGATGAGGACAAATACTATCCACTGCATGAATGTTACCAGATTCATTCAACAATAAAAGCGATCGCTGGGCTAATTTAACTACCTGTCTCGTACCAGGCGCGAGATCGTCTACCGCCAATGCAGTCGTCCAAGTCATATTATATTTCTCCTGAATTTTAAAAATTTGTCAAATTTAAGCCGAGCCAAGGCTTAATAGGTAATTATTAGGCAATTTGTCCCTAAAGAGATTTTCTGGTTAACAATTATGAACGATCGCAATATATTACTGAAGTATTAATTATCGACAATTTTAGTTAAAGTAAAGTACTCTAATGTGAATCAAAAAATGTTTGTTTACTGGGTAAGAAGTCTTACAATATGAAACGGATTTTTATTACTGGCGCGAGTGGTTGTATCGGTCACTATATGACTGAAGCATTAATCCAAAACACTAACCACGAACTATATTTGCTAGTAAGAAATCCCGACAAGCTTCAGTTTGACTGCAATGCTCGTCGGGGAATCCACATTTTGCAGGGAGATATGTCCCGTATTGAAGAATATAGCGATCTATTGCTCAAAGAGATTAACATCGCTATCTTAGCTGCTACCGCTTGGGGGGGACAGGGAGAAACCTACGACATTAATGTAGTCAAAACCATCAGTCTGATTAATCTACTCAACCCCAAAATTTGCGATCGCATCATTTATTTTTCTACCGCCAGTATTCTCGATCGCCAGAATAAACTACTCCTACCCGCCAGTCAATTTGGTCACGATTATATCCGCACCAAGTATCAATGTTTTTCTCAACTAGCAAAAACGGCGATCGCCGATAAGATAATTGCGGTATTTCCTACTCTGGTTTTTGGTGGAGATAAAGATAAACCTTATTCCCATCTAAGCTCTGGCATTACCGACGTAACTAAATGGATTAGTTTGATACGTTGGTTTAGCCTCGATGGTAGCTTCCACTTTATCCACGCTGAAGATATTGCTAGAGTAATTGGCTATCTGGTAGAACATCCTGAGTATTCTCCCCCTCAAGAAGATAATCCCGAAGCGATAGATTGTCTGGTATTGGGCAACCCTGCTATTTCTGTAAATAAGGCGATCGCCGAAATTAGTCAATACTTCAATAAAAGAGTTTATCTCCGTTTCCCCTTATATATCTGGCTGGCTAATATTTTCATCAAGATTTTTCGCATTCAAATGGACTCTTGGAGTCGCTTTTCTCTCGACTATCGCCACTTTACCTACACCAATGCCGTTACCCCTTCTAGTTTTGGTTTAGAAGACTACTGTCGGGCGATCGAAGACTTGATGAGAGTGTCTGGGGTGTAGGGAAGAAATGAAACAAACAAATGACAAATGACAAATGACAAATAACTAACCATCAATATTTGCAGAAAATCCGTTGTACTTACTCATGGATTTTTCTATTCCTTCAAGCAGACTTAATTCGATCGCCTTGACCGAGACATATAATACTTCTTCTAAAATCTTGGTTTCTGTTGGCGAAAATTTGCCTAAAACATGACCGATGGTTTCCTTTTTACCGCCAGATTTACCAATGCCAATTCTCAAGCGGGGAAAATCTTTTTGACCTAGATGGGCAATGATTGATTTCATGCCATTATGTCCCCCAGCAGAACCCGTCAAACGCATCCGCAACCTACCCGTGGGTAAATCCATATCGTCATAAACCACAAGCACAGAATTAGGCTTTAGCTTATACCAGTCTGTTACTGCTCTAACCGATTGTCCCGATCGATTCATGTAGGTTAGGGGTTTGAGGAGGCGAATTTTTTTTCCTCCTACCGCAACTCCTTCGGCAAACGAACCTTGAAAACGCTTGTTTTCTTTTAAGTCCATTTGCCAGATCTTAGCTAGCTCATCTACCGCAGCAAAACCAATGTTGTGCCTGGTTTTGTCGTATTTTGGTTCGGGATTGCCCAAACCAACAATTAGTTCGGGAATGATGAGTTGGATCGAATTAGAAGTCACAGTCAAAAGTATCTAAGCAGGGATTCCACTAGTTTAATATTTTACCCCTAGTTAGATTGAAATAAGGTTTCTAGATAAACTCTGGCACAAGCACGGTAGTTTTCCCCCGCTTCAGTGGTTTGTCCGTTATTGTTTTGCAATAAAAATAGAGATAAAGCAGCAGCAAAAACTCGGTCTTGATCCCAGTTAGGATGAGTTTCGAGATAGTTTTTTAATGATAGATGAAGTTCTTCGGGTATTTCAGCCAGGATGCTTACAGTAGAATTCATGGTTGGTTATATGCTCCAGTGAATATATTTTTTTTATTTTGGTGGAAACAAAACAAGGGCTTTTTTTATGTGCTGTTGCCACTTTGCACAATCCGTCTGAATTTAAATTTAAGGTGCTTCTGGACGATGCTAATTAAATGGCTTGCTGATTCATTGTCTTCTAACAAGGGGGCTGTTTGTCAATGTTACAGATTATTACTATAACTCTTAAAAAAAACGTGACTCCACGGAATAATCGGATCTTAAGGATGTTTTTTGTTACTCAACTTTACAATCTGGGATTAATAAACAGTTAATAGTCGGTAAACGAACAAAATCCCCACCAGGGAGTCGAGAGGTTATTACTACGTTGCAACCTGTGGAAAAACCTGGGTAAAATGTGGAAAACAATCGAAGGCTTTGTGGAAACGGAGGGGAATCTATGGGGTAAATTGGTTGTTTAAAATAAGAATTAATAACTTTCTATTTTATCTAGTTTTAAGTAAATCAGTACCAATATATAGAATCAGCGATCGCGCCACCAGCGATCGGCTAAAGCCTGGATAGATTCTGCCTCAGCAGCCGAAATCTTCTTGAGATGACTTAAAACAAGATTCATTCTACCAAGCGATCGCAGTTTATCCTGATGGCGTAGTAAAAAATCCCAATAAAAGAAATTAAAAGGACAGGCTTTGTCGCCAGTGCGATCGCGCTTATTATATTTACAGCTACTGCAATAGTCGCTCATTTTATTGATGTAGTTAGCAGAAGCTGCATAGGGTTTAGAGGCTAATATTCCCCCATCCGCAAACTGCCCCATACCGATGACATTGGTTTGCATTACCCAGTCATAGGCATCGATAAAGGCACTATGAAACCAGTTTTCAATCTCCTGGGGCGAGATACCCGAAATCAAGGCAAAATTACTCAACACCATCAGTCTTTGGATATGATGGGCGTAGCCAGTTTCTTCTACTTGAGTCAGACATTGATGCAGACAGTTCATTTCTGTTTTTTCCGCATTCCAAAAGAATTCTGGTAAGGGTTGATGATGCTCGAACCAATTATTTTGGCTGTAGTTTTCATCTTGAAAATGATAGATACCGTGCATATATTCCCGCCACCCCATCACCTGACGAATAAATCCTTCAACGCAGTTTAGGGGTAATTCCTGTTGATAGTAGGCAGTTTCTATTGCATCAATTACTTCCATTGGTTCGAGCAAACCTAGATTGAGATAGGGAGAAATTAAACCATGCCACATAGTATATTCCCCTGTCACCATCGCATCTTGATATGTCCCAAACTGGGGCAAACATTCTGCTACAAAATACCCTAAAACTTCTAGAGCTTGTTGTCGAGTAACTGCCCAATTAAAAGATTTAATTTTGCCATAGCCAGAGAATTTTTCTTGTTTGACGCGATCGATTACTTCTTGGGTAATAGTATCAGGTTCAAAAGTTAAAGGAGGCGGAGTATAGAGTTCTTTTTTTGGCGGTTTGCGGTTATCTTTATCGTAATTCCATTTACCACCAACAGGCTTTTTACCATCCATCAAAACTTGGAATTTTTTACGACTAGCTCGATAAAAATCTTCCATTAATAACCGTTGGCGATCGCTTGCCCACTCAATAAATTCTTTTCGCTCCCAAAGAAAATGATTGTCGGGTAAAAAGGTAATTTGGCAATTCAAATCTAAGCTAGCAATTAACTTTTCAAAAGGGCGATCGCAGGGTGTAGTAAGCTGCAATTCGGTGATTTGATGTTGCTCGATCCAGGCTTTTAGAGGCGTAACAAAATCCGCTGTGATTTCATAAGTCACCTGCCAATTATCTGCCTTCAATTCTTCAGCAAAGTGACGCATTGCAGACCAAACTAAAATTAACTTTTGTTGATGATAGAGTCGTTGTTTTACATAATTACTCGACTCAATCAAAATAACTGGAGTTTGGGGCTTATTATCCCGATTATTACTTAAGCTTAACTGTTTGTGGGTCAGGCGATCGCCTAAAATCCAAATACCAATAGTCATCTAGCATTCAACATTCAACAATTAACATTTAACATTCATTAGCTGTTAAATGTTCCCCCACTTTCCTAGTCTTCTAATTTTATTATGCTTCTTCTTGCTGTCGGGGTATAATTTTCCAAGCTTGGGCGACTAATTCACTCAACCACTGTCTAACATTTAATTCTAATAAACTATGATCTTGTAAAACATCGGCTGTCACATCTTCCAAAGACTGCCCTTGTTGACGAGCGATGTTAACCACATCGGCGATCGCGAGCGCAATTATTTCTTCATTAACCGAATTATTTCTCAATACCAATGTTTCCTCTGTGCTGGCTGGGATGGGATAATCCATATATCTAGTTGGGTGGAGCTAGTTTTTTCTAGCAGTGTATCTATATTGATTTTTGTCTAACTTTAATTACAAAAATTAATAACCTGGCTAGTCTAGCCTATGAGCGACTGATTTGACTTTATTTTTTCAATTTCTTAAGCAATAATTAATAATATTATAAAAATGAAAGAATTAATCTATACAGAAATACCCACTCCCGATACAAAAGCAGTGCGAGATTGGTTACAAAAAATGTGGCAACCATCTCTGGGGAAGAAATTTATTACTCCCGATGGTATTCGGATCGAGTTTGAGGAAACAGATAGCCAGCTATCAATTTTTATTTGGCAGCTACAGCGTACTACCTATTTAAAAATTTTTCAATGGGGAGATAACAATATCCCTCAAGCCAAATCAATTCAACAAGATTTACTGGTAAAAATTCGTCAAGCATTTTCCCAACAGTATCCCATTCCTCCAGCGATCGATCTATCCCAACAAACTATCTTTGAAGCTTTAGCCGATTCTTATCCCGAAACAGTCAAATACTTCCAAAAGATGCCCAATGGAGAATACGATCTCAATCGGGTTTACTGGTGGGAGGCGCGCTGGCGCGATAGTGTAAATCGTCCCCAACAACCCCAAGAAGTAATTTTCAAGAGCGACTCAACTGGGAATAATCAAACTGAAAATGAATACGATCTGATTTATGTCGGTGGTGCTTTAGGGGTAATTCATGCTGCAGTAATGGCACTCAAAGGTTATCGCGTATTGCTAATCGAAAGATTGCCCTTCGGTAGAATGAATCGCGAGTGGAATATATCTCGCGACGAGTTTCAGAGTTTGATTAACCTGGGCTTATTTACTCCCAAAGAATTTGAATCTGTGATTGCAGCAGAATACAAAGATGGATTTAGTAAGTTTTTTGATGCCTATAATCCTCCCCATCTTAAGGCTGCAGTATTGCATACTCCCAAAGTTCTAAATGTAGCCATCGATGCGGAGAAACTATTGCACTTCTGTGGGGATAAACTACGTCAAGCAGGGGGAGATATTTGGGATGAAACCGAATTTCTTCGCGCCGATATTAATACTGATGGAATTACAGTCAAGCTAACCCATTTACCCACTCAAACCAGCAAACAGACAACGGGCAGACTATTAATCGATGCTATGGGTACGGCATCGCCCATTGCTTGGCAACTCAATGGCGGGCGCACTTTCGATAGTGTATGCCCCACCGTGGGGGCAGTAATTGAGAGCGGGTTTGCACCCGAAGTATGGGATGAAGACTATGGCGATGTTTTAAACTCCCATGGAGACATATCCAGGGGCAGACAGCTAATTTGGGAATTATTCCCTGCAGGTAATGGGGAACTTACTTTTTATCTATTCCACTACCATCAGGTACATCCCGAAAATCCTGGTTCTTTACTAGAAATGTACGAAGACTTCTTTACTATCTTGCCAGAATATCGCCGTTGCAATATGGATGAATTAGTCTGGAAAAAACCTACCTTTGGCTATATTCCTGGTCATTTTAGTACGGGAAGTAGCGATCGCACTGTTGCCTTCGATCGTCTATTAGCTATTGGTGATGCTGCATCTTTGCAGTCTCCTTTAATTTTTACTGGTTTTGGTTCGTTGGTGCGCAATTTAGAAAGATTGACTACTCTGTTAAACACCGCCCTGCAACACGATCTTCTGAGTAAAGAACATCTCAACCAAATAAGAGCTTATCAAAGCAATATTTCTGTTACCTGGCTATTTTCTAAAGGAATGATGGTGCCTACGGGCAAAACCCTACCCCCGCAGCGGATTAACTCCATGTTAAATACCTTCTTCGGTTTGCTAGCAGACGAACCCCCAGAAGTTGCCGATACCTTCATTAAAGATCGCACCGACTGGTTTACCTTTACCAGATTAGCTCTCATTGCTGCCCGCAAAAACCCCGCCCTTCTAGTATGGATTTGGGAAATGGCAGGAAGTAAAGATATGATTCGTTGGCTGGGTTCGTATTTCGCCTTTAATAAAGATGCCCTAAGAAATCTATTTCTAAGTCGTTGGTTTCCTGGCTGGCTAAAACAATCTCAACCCTGGTTAGAAAAACAAAATCCAGGTTTGTGGTTGAAGTTATTAAGCCTCAATTATCAATTGAGATAAAATTCAATTTTGCGATCGCATTAAAAGTTCGGCAATTGACTGGGAAATGGGGAAGTGGGGGGAGTAGCACTCTAGCCAAAAGAACTCTCCGACTGGGTTTACTTCCAAAAAGACATAGCGATTGTCAGGAGTTAAAATTAAATCGATCGCACCATAATTTAAGCCAAAATATTTCATTAGCTTGAATATTTTCTCGCTCACATCTGCTGGTAATTTATGAGCTTTCCAGTTCTGAATCATTGCCACTCCCTGTCTGCGCCAATCATGAAGGGCTTTAGCGTTACTTTGAGAATCAATCGAAGCGGTAAACAAGCGATCGCCCACAACAACTGTTCGTAATTCTACTGCCTTGGGAATTAGCTCTTGAAACGTCATCGGACACAAATGCAATCCAGACAAATTATCTATTTCTTCTGGTTTAACTTTATTGGTAAAAACTACTTGTTCTTGTCCGCGATCGCCATAAATGGCAAAGGAAGAAAGCATCTTAGCAACTATACCTTCTTCACAGCTTTGGGCAAACTCCCGTACCGCCTCTGGATTATTGGTAGTTAAGTTACGGGGAATATCAAGACCAATTTCTTGGGCTATTTTCAGTTGCAGTTGTTTATTTTTGGCTCTTTCAATTTTAATTATGGGATCTAAATAAAATGCTGGAAGACTGGCAAGTAAGCCCTGGATAGTTACGCGAGATTCTTGTACCGAAGCCTGTCGTACTTGAGAATTCATCGTGGAGGGAATCTTTGCGCCGATAGCAATGCGCCGATACCAAACTGCGGATACTTCTGTAAGATCGATGGTTTCTTGTCCCGATCTCAGCAATAATTTTTCTTCACCCCTGCCATAGTAAATATCTAACTGTACTTGAGTGGGAAATAAATCTGTATCAAAGCGAAAGGCTTTACCGCCCCCCTCTTGAATAGCCTTGAGAACCATAGGAATGCTCTCGTTGTCTTGACTGTGGGTAATAATTAGAATACTCATTAAGAATGGGTTGAAGAGAAAGAATCGAAAATAGATTTTTAATAGATTTTTCGCGATCGCTCGCTTAAAAATTCTTCCAGAAAATTTTTGGTTAAACTGACATTGCCAAGAAGTAAAAGTACTCTTGAATACCGATAAACCTGTTGGTAAGCTTGATAATTAGTTA